>CAZSRG010000115.1:0-1697 GCA_964609315.1 uncultured Planctomycetia bacterium | reverse complement strand
TTGTACGAATTAAGATATTCCTGTTGGCCATCATATGAAATCCTCCCTGTAACATTACTCCACTTATAATATGCATATACTGTGCCTCGACAGTTGTTGCTAACCCATTGTTATTATTTACTTATTGTTGATTGAGCTATTGTCGACAAATTTTTTTAGCTACTTTTTGCATACTATTCTGTTCCCACATATATTCTGTTCCCACACAAATTGCACACTCATACAGGAGAGAGAAGAATCAAAAGAGAGAGTCCGGGGCCTTATAAAGAGCCGGCGGACTCTCTCTCGTCGAATAAGGATGGATTCACGTAAGTTCGGGCGGAAAAGGGAAATTTTACGACGCTTTGTACCGTTGCCAGAAAGTAGAAAAATCGGTAACAAGAGCCTAATAAACAAAACTTTCTTAATTAACCCTCAAAACAAGGGAGGCTCAAGTTACCGATGAATAAACTATATACACAAATATATGAATCTGCCAAGTACCTTCGTGATAATAATTTAAGAATCAAGATAAACTGTAT
The DNA here is from genome assembly GCA_964609315.1 of uncultured Planctomycetia bacterium. Taxonomy (GTDB): domain Bacteria; phylum Omnitrophota; class Gorgyraeia; order Duberdicusellales; family Duberdicusellaceae; genus CAZSRG01. Next base: position 1,176 of record CAZSRG010000115.1, on the reverse strand, counting down.
ACTTATGGGGTTAAGGACGGGGAATGTGCAACTTAGCTGCAGTCAATTTGGAGTATCTCGTAGGGCATATTACTACTGGTTGAACAAGTTAAAGAAAAACGAGTTTGATCCTAATTCTTTGCTGCCTAGATCAAGAGCGCCTAAAAGAAGTCCAAATATCATAAGTGGGCGCTTAAAAGAAGAGGTGCTAAAGCTTCGAAAAGAGTTTAGATACGGTCCGGCCAAAACAGCCTGGTATATGAATTATCTCTTCGGGCTAAAAATATCTCCTCACGGAGTTTATAAGGTTTTTCTCCGTGAAAACGTACCTTTTAGAAAAAGGAGAAGCGACAAACCCAATCCTCACAAAAAGCGATATAGTCTTAAAACTCCGGGAGAAGGACTACAAGTGGATATCAAATATGTTCCTTTCAGGATTGATGGTGAAAAAGCTTATGTTTATAACGCAATAGATGACTGTACCAGATGGAGGTTTGCACGCCTCTATAAATACATAAATACCTACTCTTCAAAAGACTTTGCTAAGAGGCTTATACAGGCCGCTCCTTTTACTATACAGTCCATACAAACAGATAATGACGTCGCTTTTACAAATCACTTTTTACCCAGAAGCTTGGACAAAAAGCCTCTTACCCATCCCTTTACTTACCTGCTTGAAAAAACAGGCGTGTCCCATAAGCTTATTCCTCCGGGTGTCAAAGAACTAAATGGCAAAGTAGAAAGAAGTAATAAAACGGATATGGAAGAGTTCTTCTGGAAAATCCCCACAAATATATCCTTTAACAATATGCAAATCGAATTAGACAGATGGATCTTTGATTACAATCATAACAGGCCTCACTCCGAACTTGGTATGAAAAGCCCCGCTCAAAAGTTAGATAGCTTCGGCTTTCAAATCAATAAGACCAGAAGAAAGCTTGAAAAATATATCAAGGAATATCACCGTAATAATCCTCCAAAAGCTCCCATTTTTAAAAATACCTTGCCTACACCTAAAAAGAACCGTAATACTCTTCTTGAAATGGCTCTTATTTATTCAGAATTATCTAAACCGCTTCCGCCTCTGTGCAATTTCTGTGGGAACACTACAAGGTATAAAATTTGCGCAAATTTAATATATTTAAATATCGTATTTTAGATGGGGAGAGATGAAATTTTCTATATTTTTAAGCGGCC
>CAZSRG010000114.1:0-1760 GCA_964609315.1 uncultured Planctomycetia bacterium | reverse complement strand
GTAACAAATGTCGCAACTAAAAGACCGCCAATTGCGGTTATTCCAAAAGGCTGCCACATCTCCGAACCCTGCCCCCTTGATAAAGCCAAGGGAAGCATGCCACAAATAGTGGAAAATGAGGTCATTAAAACAGGTCTCAGCCGATTCCTTCCCGCCTGTTTTACGGCTTCTATCAAAGATAATCCCCTCGCCCTTACAATATTGGTATAATCCACCAAAACTATGGCATTATTTACAACCACCCCTATCAACATTATCATAGCCATAAAGGACATTAAATTTAAAGTGCTGTGGGTAAGGAATAATGCCCAGGCAACACCGATAAAGGCGAAAGGAATAGAGAAGAAAATTATAAACGGCGTTTTCAAAGACTCAAACTGCGATACCATAACCATATAAACAAGAATTAACCCTACCATAAGCAATAAAAACAAATCGCCAAACGCCTTTCCCTGTTCTTCCACTTCCCCGCCAAAATCTAATGTTATTCCAGGGGGTAAAGCCAGTTTCGATATTTTCTCTTCTATATCCTTTTTCACCTCACCTAAAGACCTCTTATTGATATTACAACCTACTTTAACTATTCTTTCCCGGTTTTTTCGTTCTATCTCTACCGGGCCTTGAGCCTCTTCAATCTTAGCAATATTCTTCAACTTGACCAGTGAGCCTGTTATGGAAGGAATAGTAATGTCGCCTATATTATCCAAAGTACTTCTTTCTTCCTCTTTAAGCTGGACAAATATATCAAAATCATCTCCCGCGTCCCGGAATTTACTTGCCTCAAAACCGTAATAGTTAGAACGCAATACCGAAGCCACCGTTGCCACGCTTACACCCAATTGACCGGCTTTCTTTCTATCCACCTGTATCCAGACCTCAAAACGGGGTTTTTTACGCGATATTCTTATATCTACCGCGCCTTTTGTCTCCTCCATTATTTTTTTTACCTTTTCTGCTAAGGCATTGGTTTTATCTAAATCGTGGCCGATTATCTCTACTTCAATCTTTCTTCCGCCGCCCATTAGTACTTTTGATATCATGCTAGTGGCGGTAACCGAAACCTTCTCAATGCCGGGTATTTTTTTAACTTCAGCCCGCAACAGGTCAGCAATTTCCTTAGCCGAACGCCTGCGTTTATCCTTAGAAACCAGCTTTATTCCTGCCTCACCAATATTCGGGCCTTCATCCATTCCTAAAGCTACGCCTATTCCTTGTTCAGTTTCTCCAATAAAATAATAATCATTTTTTATTTCAGGAACAAATTTTCTATAAAATTCGCCTATCTTTAAAGCTGTTTTCTCTGTCTCTTTAAGTCGTGCATTTTCCGATAAAGAAAAACTAACATCGACATCCCCCGTATCCTGATCCGGCATTAATTCATTACCGATAAATTTAGTTAAAAGCAGACTCAACAAAAATATGAAAAGCAACGGAAACAAGATTTTTTTCTTATTTGCCAATGCGAAATTCAGTATTTTCCCATAGGCACTCTCGATTCTGTTAAAAACTTTCTCGCCCAACACAAAGAATTTTGACTCTATCTTGTTGTTCCCATTATGATTATGCGGTTTTATCCAGCGCGAGGCAAGCATAGGCGTTAAGGTCAAAGCCACACATAAAGAAGCCAAAATAGCAATACTAACAATCATCCCTAATTGCGTAAATATTATGCCCGCAAGGCCGGTTACAAATATAAGAGGGAGAAATACGGCAATGGTGGTTAAGGCTGAAGCAGTAACAGCTGACCCTACCTCATTCGC
>CAZSRG010000113.1:0-1831 GCA_964609315.1 uncultured Planctomycetia bacterium | reverse complement strand
GCAATGCATACTCCTCCTCCCGGGAAACCTGAACCACCTACGAGGAGTCCCTTCGGGCCACCTCGTAGGTGGTTAATAAAATCCCACTGCGGGAGTGGTTAACTTACACACTTTATTTTACGTTATCCTATGGCTATACTTTGGGCAAAACCATTACCTTTCCACACTTCGGGAATGTAATCTATGTCACTCCCGAAGTGTAATACCGGGTTATTAGCCAATCAGGCCCTCCGCGTAGATATACATAAAAAAAGCCCCGGGATAATCCCGGGGCTTAAATAGCAAGGGGTTTGGAAATCTTAGAAAGTAACTTTTGCCGACAGCCTGACGGAATAGGCGGTATTATTATTTTCTGAAGCTAAAAGCCCTCCGGGCATAAGGATACCGGTATCTAAAACGAACTGGGTGTTTTCCGAATAATCGTAGGTGAATTTCCAGTCAACTTCATCAGCTAAATGACGGTGGCTGGGTTCTGTATAATAATAATTCAAATAAGCAGGGCCGTTGGCAATCGGATAACGGGTAGAATAATGATGCTGAGCTAAGAAAGTGCTGGTGTAACTTAACAAGAAATTTAATTTCTTATGCAAATAAGTAAAAAAGTAAGCTTTAAGAGTATAGGAATTGGTGTGAGGAAGAATTAAGTTTATAAGCTCTCCTCCAGTTTGGTCTTCAAACATAGGATCCCATCCGCTGTAAGTCCTGCCGGTAGAAGCAGAAGCTGAACCGTCGCCAGACAAATAAGTAAACCAGCCGCCTATCATTGAATAAGCTTTGTTAAGAAATTTATAATCTAAGCCCATCTGTCCCGCCCAGGCGTCGCGTTTAGCGTGAACTGTGGAAGAATCACGGTATTCGCCGAACTGGTGCGCGGCTTCAAAATTTAAGGTAAGCTTATTGGTCAAATCTTTTTTTAAATGTGTGCCGGCGCAGTAAATCTGGTTATTATCATCTTCTTTCGCCTTGGCATTATCTTTAGCAAAAAGATATACTTCATAAGTGCTGCGCTCATCAGGAGAATAGTTAGCGTTAAAACCGTATAGAAATATGTCATCATCTATATTGGTTGAACCTTCCTGGACAGCAGCATAGATTAAATCCAGAGTCAGAGGAGAAAAATCCAAAGTAGCCCGGACAGCGTCAAAAGACTTGCGTAAGGACAAATCATCAGCTATGCGGTATAAAGCTGAAGATGAAGAAGTACTGAGATTAGTATCGGGGTCTCCTATAATAAAAGCGTTCCCGAACCTTAAATTCTGGCGGCCTATGGTAAGAGTCAAGGGAAGGGTTAAAAAATCTTTTGCTTTTAAGTAAGCTAAATCAAGATCAATGTTAGTACTGCTTTCCGCTTCTGTCCCCCAGAGCCTCTCATTTAAAAGGCGGATATCAGCTTCTACATTATCGGTTAAATCAGCCTGAAACCCAAGCCGGACCTGAGAGAGGAAAAAAGATTCCGTATCTTTGGTATTCCCGGTTCCCGCTCCCGGGTACCTCGGCCCTCTCAACCCTAAGGACAAGTCGCGGGAAACTCCCTGGGTAGTAATGTCTCCATAAATCTGGATATCGTTTACCGCGGCAAAAGAAAAATGGCCGCTGCCGGCTAAGAAAACTAAAAACAACAAAACCCCTGCTATCTTTTTCATATCCCCCCTTACTTTTAAAAACTCTAAATCCGAAACCCTAAATCCTAAACAAATCCAAAATACCAAATCTTAAACTCAAAACAGCTGTTCCTTTAACCCAAATAATGCGGTTAGCATTATTTGCCCGCCTGTACCCGCAAGGGTATAGGGCCGACCCCATATTTTCCACTGGAAAAGTATGGCTTGTG
>CAZSRG010000112.1:0-1986 GCA_964609315.1 uncultured Planctomycetia bacterium | reverse complement strand
CGCCCCAATTATTATGTATTTGAGTTTTACAATAGGCATTTTGGGGATGAGCTGATAGATGCCGATATTAAGTGTGGCGGGTATGACTTTGGGGATTATGAGGATTATTTAGGCAATAGGTATTTTGATAGCTTAAAAGGCAAGATCGATGGAGAAAATTTATTAAAGGACCAGCAATGGAAGATCACTGATGTAAAAGGCGTGGAGGTAGAGCCGGAAGAAGTTTTGAAAATAGACTTTAAAGCCCCAGGACAGTTTAATTACTACCATATCAGCAAAAGTTCTGAGGTGGCACCAGATAGTTATTATAAAGTTTCCGGCTATATAAAGGCCGAAGGGTTTGAAGTTAATGAAGCGGAGTCCGGATTCAGGCTGGAAGTCCAGGACAAAAGAGGATGGAACGCGACAAAGTGGGCTAAAGCTACAGAAGACGTTAAAGGGACGACTGATTGGGTATATGTGAAAAAGGTTTTTAAAACGTTACCGGCCGCGAAAGAAGTAAAGATAATAGCGAGAAGGATCGGGGAAAAACCACCATTAAAAGGAAAAGTTTTCATTAAAGATGTGAAGCTGCATAAATTTATACCTGATGAATGTATTGTTCCGTATCTTTCAGTGAACGCTTCGAAAAGCAAGGATGGAAAGAAACTCTATCTTATGGTGGTAAATAAGAATTTGGATGAGGATATGGAGGCGCAAGTTGTCTTGGACGATTTTGTCCCAAATGGAGAAGCACGCACTTATACTCTATGGGCCAAGCGGATAGACGCGACGAATGAAAAAAGGCCTCATAATGATGTAAAGGTATATGAAGATAAGATCAACTTTGAAGGAAATAAGTTTACGATAAAGTTTAAGAAGCATTCGTTAACGGCAATTGAAATAGTGCGTGCGAGTTATTAATTATAAACAAGGCGCCGACATGAAAATTACCAAGCCGAACAACATTAGAAATACTCAATATCATTTTATAGGAATAATCCTCCTTTTCCTCAACTATATACGTAATAATATAGTCGGCTACAAAACACCTAGGACTTTTTCCATTGATCAAATAGAAAGGGCCATTGAGTATGATTTTGGAGTAACAGAAGGATGGATCAGACATCTTTCTAATTATTTAAAACAAACGGATTTCTTAAAAGATAAAATTGTTCTGGAACTATGCCCAGGACCGGATCTGGGGACAGGATTGGTTTTGTTAGCAGCTGGAGCTAAAAAGTATATTGCTTTAGATGTTAATAAATTAGCTGCGTCAGATTTAAAAGAATTTTATAGCAAATTCTTTGTCAGGTTAAGAGATAAATACCCGCGTTGTGATGTTGATTACTTGAAAGAACAATTGAATAGTTGTTATAGGAAAGAAAAAAGTAATGTAAATTATATCGTTGATAAAAAATTCCAGGTATCAAAGATTAAGGACAAGATAGATATAGTTTTTAGCCAGGCAGCTTTTGAGCATTTTTCAGACTTAGAAGAGACTTTCAGGGATGTAAGTAGTATCGTAAAGAAGGGAGGAGTATTAGTCGCAGAGGTCGATTTGAAAACACATACCCGATGGATAAGGGATAAAGACCCTTTGAATATATATCGGCATAATGATTTCTTGTGGAATTTGTTGAAGTTTAAAGGTTCTCCAAATAGAGCGAGGACATTTGAATACAAAAAGCTATTGGAAAAGAACGGCTGGTTCGATATACAAATTGTACCTCAGAATGTCTTGGAAGATGAATATGTAGGGAAAGTTAAACCTACATTGTATAAAAGATTCAGAAACATGAATTCTTCTGAGATGAGGATTCTCAGTTTTATGCTGATAGCTAAAAAAGGGTAATTTCGATTGAAAAGTAAAGTAGAGGTGAAAAAGCAGAGTGCTACGGCATAACGCGTTTAAATACCTCCAGGATCGCGAGAATGATAAGTAAGATTATCCACAGGAAAGTGCCTGCTATGAGGCTGCGGTAGTAAGATTTGTACATGGTTCGT
>CAZSRG010000111.1:0-2056 GCA_964609315.1 uncultured Planctomycetia bacterium | reverse complement strand
TCAATTCGGCTATAGACTTTTTCTTCGAAAAAGTCTAAGTCTCATTGATTAAATAACCCGGAGATAATTATATTCATTTACCCCGTTAGAGAAAGCCACCGATATTAATTTTTATCCCATACATAATCACTCCAAAGAGGAAAAGATATAATCTCTATAATCTAACGGAAACACATCATAAAGGTCATTCAAAAATTCTTCGGCTATATCAAAACTCTCTTTAATATTCTTAGTGAGCGGGACATCCACTCTTATCATTAACCCCACCCTATCCTTGTTAAAAAGAGAATAATACAACTGTTTAATTTTTTGTTCTGTCCATGTGCGGACAATATGTTTATCAATACATATCCAATATACAGTCAACAGGCTTCCGTTTTTTTTCTTATTAAGAAGAAGCCTGACTTTCAATCTCTTTTTCCCGATACGCAGAGTCTGCTCCGGCAGTTCTTCTGAGACAAAACCGCTTCCTTTAAAACATACTTTCGGGTAATGAAAGTTTCCGGCATCAAGGATAATAAAAGATATTCCGTATTCAGAAACTTTTTTATTCTCATACTGATAGGCAACAATCCTGCTTATAAAATTATAGACATGCCCTTTTTCCTGATTATTCATACCCGAGATATCAGTTCCCTGCCAGCTTTTTACATTTTCAGGCACGGCATTAAGAACACCGGAAGTAACCGGCGCGCCTTTATATTTAGCACGGGGAACAAGATATACAAAGCTTACAGAAAGAATAATTACAGCTAAAGCCGTCCAAATCCCCGCTTTTTCTTTTATCTTTGATTTATTCATACTTCCCGCGCCGCTAATTTAACTAACACCAATTCTAACAGATTCCCTATTAAAACCAATCATCATCCGCGCCGCGCGCTATGGCTTTACTTCTCTTACTTTTCTCTGCCCATAAAGCGTCAATTCCGGCAAACCCTAAAACAATAAACAAAAACACAACCGCCCCGCTGAAATAATGAAGAAACCCGCTTGACACCTCTTCTCCGAAATAGACGTTCAACAACGAAACAATAATAACCCTCAGGATATTACCTAATACCGCGAGAGGCAGGATTGAAGCTGTAAGCGCGAGCTTCTTTAAAAGAGTAGATTTATTAAGATAGAGATAAACAACACCTAAAGCAAACATAGTAATGAGAGACCTGAACCCGCTGCAGGCGGAATCAACCATCATCTGTTTACCGTTAACAATATACATCAGCCCTTCCCTTTGAAAAGGGAACCCGAACAGGCTGAATATCATCTCAACCCCTTCAGCGCTGATATACCGCAAAGGCAAAGTTATTTTATCCAGCAAAGCAAACGGCGGAGGAACAAGAAAAAAAAGGTACAATATAGGAAAGCGAAGTTTGTTCCTTACTTTCCTGCCGTAGACAAATCCGATAAACCCGTAAAGAAAAGGAATAAGGGCAAACGCCGCGACTACCATATAATCCTGGTTCCAGCCAAAAAGGTATATCAAAGCCCCTGAAACAAATATTAATAAAGAAACCAAGCTGAATTGACTCTCATCTTCGAAAAATGCCTGCCTTAATTCTTTTCTTTTCCACCAAACAAGGCCTATACTTACAGGCAAAATAAAGAAAGCGTGAGTATATCCCAACTCGTTCCATCTATACCCATATAAAACTTTAAACAGAGGAAAGAAAATCCCTATCACCCCCAACCACAATAAACCATGGCTTAAATATGTCTTCTTCATAAGACTATATTAATTTGTGTCCGCTCGATCCACCCGCTTGGAGTTACAGAAAAATCAAATTTTTGCTGGTTTGCAATAGGCTTAAAATGAAAATAGAAAAACTCAGGAAGAAACTGGTTGAAAAGATAAGACTTCAACAATTATATATGCCTTCTTAGATTCTGAATCAAAGATTACTACTGTATAAATGATAAGCTTGAGTTTCTACTATCTTAAACATTAAGCAAATAGGAAAAGCCTACTTTGAGAATAATCTTCTATAATCTCTCCTTTTCCAATTTTAAATGATACTACATTATTAGATATAATTCAAGCTATGTTCCCTCACAGCTA
>CAZSRG010000110.1:0-2232 GCA_964609315.1 uncultured Planctomycetia bacterium | reverse complement strand
TACAATCTCAGGTATAAAAAGAGTCCGGTCAACTTCCCGGGATGAGGTTTCGGCCGTTACAGCAGAGTTCTTATATTCCAAGGATATAAACGAAGCTACAACTGATATCGTAGATGCGCTTCAGAGGATAAAAGCGGAACTTCCCCCTGATATTCTGCCTTCCCAGATTTATAAAATTACCGATGCAACCCATGCCACAATGACTCTGGCGCTATCGCCTAAAGAAAACAGTTCTAAGACTTTGTCTGCCATAAGGCTTCTGGCGGAAAATGATATTAAAGACGAACTGCTTAGGGTTCCTGAAGTTGGGGATGTGGATATTTTTGGGGGGTATTTGCCGGAAGTTAAGATACATGTTGACAGAGATAAACTTAAAGGTTATGGCTTAACATTAATGGATGTAATCTCAGCTGTGGGAAAAAGGAATGTAACAATACCCGGCGGATATGTTTATACTGCCAAGAAAGAATTCTTAATCCGCACCACTTCTGAATTTAAGAATTTAGGCCGGATTGAAAGCCTGCCTCTAAAAAAAAGAAAACAGGGTTATATTATCTTAAAGGATGTGGCTAAAGTAAAACAGGGAATAGCAGAGCAAAGAAGTCTTTACCATGGCAACGGCCGGAGGGCGATTGCTATTAATATTTTAAGGCCGGAGGACGGCCATACCTTAGAGACAATAAGGGCAGTTAAGAAGCATCTGCCTGAATTAAAGAAGGAATATCCTGATATAAAGTTTGAAATTACTGATGACCAGGAGCCCATAATCGATATTAATCTTAAAGGTATGAGAAGTTCTTTAATTCAGGCGATAATCCTGACGGTTTTGATAATATTTATGTTCTTAGCCGATAAAAGGACTGCCGCGATAATTTCTGTAAGTATTCCAATGTCGTTTTTGTTTAGCCTTATGGTTTTGAAATTCAGCCCTTATACTATGAATATGGTTACTCTCTCGGGGCTTATTATTGCCGTAGGTATGGTGGTAGATGCCTCTATTGTGGTTTTAGAGAATATCTACCGGCATTTCCAGGAAGACAAAAAATTATCGGGATATCAGGCTTCTTTATTAGGGGCAAATGAGGTTGCTTTAGCCAATACTGCCGGTGCATTGACAACCATAATTGTTTTAATCCCGGTTATGTTTGTGGGGGGATATCCACAAAAAGTTTTAAGACAGCTAAGTATTATGATTGGTTCTACTATTTTTGCTTCTTTAATAGCTTCTTTAACGATTGTCCCCTTAATTGCTTCTCGAATTTTAAGCCGCAGAGAAAGAAAGAAAAATATCCTCGAGCGTTTAGCAAGCAGAGTAAATGTTGGGGTTAAAAGAATATCTAATTTTTACATTTCTGTCCTCAAAGTTGCTTTAAGGTGTAAAGGTAAGACTCTTCTTTTAGCTTTTATAGGGTTTATTTTTACTATTAAAGTAGTTGTTCCTTTGTTGGTTGGAGAACTTATGCCTCCTATGGATACAGGTATTGTAAAGATAACCTTAGATATGCCTTCCAGTTATAATATAAAGACAGTAGAGGAGACTCTCGGTAAGGTGGAGAAGTTTATAAAAGAAACTCCGGGGTTCATTTCTTTGTCTTCAGTCATAGGTTCTGAACCGGGAGAAATAAGTTTTGGAGGAGGAGGGGAAACACTTCAGACGGTGTCTCTTACGGCAAATATTATAACCCGGGATAAAAGAAAAAAGACTATCTGGCAGATAGAAGATGAATGGCGTCAAAAATTAAGAAAAATAGAAGGCATAAGGTCGTTTACGGTTGCTGAATATGGAGCTACGCCAATATCTACCACCAAGGCTCCCTTTGATTTAATCTTGAGGGGAGAAAACACTAAAGTTTTAGATATGATGGCCTATAAAGCTCTGGCTAATTTAAAGGGAACAAAGGGGTTGGTAGATGTCCGAAGAAGCTGGTATAGGGATAAACCGGAAGTTGAAATTATTCCTGATGCTACTTTATGCCAGTATTATGGGGTAAATACCCAGGATGTAGCCCGATATATAAAATTTGCGGCAAAAGGCGTATTTAGTTCTTTTATGCGCCTGGAAGATTTTTTAGACATTCCCATAAGAATCGAATATAAAGAAGCGAATTTGAACCTTCCTTCTAAGATTGACTCTATATATGTTCCTACACGTTATGGAGAAGTTCCTTTAAGGAGCCTAGTTAAAATAAAGCAGGCATATATACAGCCGTTTATAACCAGAGAGGATTTGCA
>CAZSRG010000109.1:0-2282 GCA_964609315.1 uncultured Planctomycetia bacterium | reverse complement strand
GCCTGTGCCCGCAAGGGTATAGGACACAGCATTTTCCCGATTAACCAGAGCATTCCATTCCTTCTTGATGGAATTGTATTCAGCTTCTTTTCGCTGCAGGAAATGATAAGTAAGATTTATCTTTTCTTTTAACCCTTTTTTGGTTAAAAGATACTTCACCTTCTTCGCTTTGTTGCCTTCAGAAATTAGGTTTTTAATTTTAATCAGATCTTTCTTGATGAGCAGCTTTAATAGGTAGTTAGTTTTACCCAGAGAAAAACCTAAGTGCATTGATGCATCTCTTTGGGTTAGATCTTCATCTGAAGATAAAAGGCGCAAAATATTAAAAATATCTTCTTTAGTGTTAAGATTTGTTGGATTCATTATGCCAGTTGTTCAAAAATTGAACAATATTTTAAAATTTTTATCTCTATATGTCAAGAAAAAAAGGCAAGCTTCATTTTCCATTTATAAGCCATTCTCACGCAAAGGCGCTAAGGTTTTAAATCTACAAGAATATCCGCTCTGAATCCCTCATAGAACTTCATCCCATCATAAACAATAGCGACAGATTCTCAGTCATATGCTTTCTTTACCTTTGCGCCTTGGTGTGGAACTCCCTTTTATTCTCCATATTTTTTTATCTTTCTTTGCGTCCTGGCGCCTTTGCGTGAAAAAAGGGGACAGGTCTTCATTCTTCCCACTTTTATCTTTTTTTCAATCTTTGAGATTTTTCTTTCAAGCTTTTTGTCTTTTTTTATTTTATCTTTAACACGCCTGCATGCCTGGGACACGCCGGATTCTCCAACCCCGAAAAAACCGCCGATATCCTTCAGTTTTTCGTCGGTATAAGTCACCCACCGGAATCAGCCTGTCAAGATTTGATAGCCTATGACACCTACGAAGAGTCCCTTCGGCCGCCTCGCAGATGTTCCCGGCCGCACCGCTTTTCTCCCTTTAAGAAAAATATGAACCCGTCCCCAATTATTTATTCTTCTGCCAGAACTCCACAAAAAAGGCGATGAATACGCCTAACATCAAGCCTAAGACTGCCGAAATAGTAACCATTCGCCTTTTCTTTGGTTCAACAGGAGATTTTGACTTAACAGCAGGGGAAATCTCCTTGACATTGCCTAATACCGTTATTCTGGCAACGCGCGCGTTCTCAATCTCAGCCGATAAATTATCGTAGGTTATTTTATAAATTCCTACCTGGCGCTTCAGCCATGTCAATTCGAATTGATTCTGATTGATAGTCTTTTCTAATTCATTGATTTCCTTCTCAAGCGATGCTATCGACTTCTTTAAATATTCAACTTTAGGTTCTAAAGTATTAAGTTCTATGTTGGTATTTACAATTCGGGTTTCAAGATTCTGATAGATGGGGTTTATTTCTTCACTCCTTAGTTTCTTCTTATTGAAATCTCCAAGGTTGTTTTCTCCGCCTTCCTTCTGCCATAAAGCATCGTCAGTTATTGCCTTAGAAACAATAATAAATTTATCCTGTTTTGCTATTTCTTTTTGTAGTTCTTTCAGAGAATCTTTTTTTGTTTTTAGAGAAAAAACTAAGTCCATAAGTTCTTCTTTACGGCTGTTCAGCCCGCCTTTCTTTATTTCTAACTCCGCCAGCATTAAATTCATCCTGTGTTTATCTTTGAAATCTCTAACTTTTCCTTCAGCTCGACTAAGGTTTCTCTTTGCAATCTCAAACTGGCTGGTAATAAAATCTCCTGAGTTTTTCACCTTTCCGGAAATAATCTCTCGGCTGTATTTTATATATTCATCCGCCCAGGCATTGGCTAATTCTTTCGCGGTCTCAGGATTCGAATCCTTTGCCTCTAACCGGAGGATATTTGTTTTCTTTACCTCTTTTACATTCAACTTTCCGGATATATCATTGGGGTTAAACCGGCCGCCTGAAGAATCAGTTAAGTTTAACCTGTTACCCACTCTTTCCAAAACCGCATTTGACTTCAATAAAGCTTTCTGGGTAGAGAGAGAATCTTTCAGCTCTTGGTCCGTAACCATTATTAAGGCCGCCGATTGATATACTTTAGGCATTAAAAGGCTTATAACTACCGCGGCCGCAACGCAAACAACAAATATTCCTAAAATTATTTTCTTTCTCTTTATGATGACCTTTATATAATCCATTAAGTTTATTTCATCATCATATACCGGCCGCTCTCTGTTTTCATCGTTAGCCATGATTAATCCTCCTTTTAATCGGGGACGGGTTCACATTTATATTTTCTACCTGCCTTTTTGATTTCAAACCTGCGGCCTAAAACCCCTTCCATCTC
>CAZSRG010000108.1:0-2585 GCA_964609315.1 uncultured Planctomycetia bacterium | reverse complement strand
TTCATTGGGGGCAGTATACGTAAACGCTTTTCTTCTGGGTGGTTTTTATGATACGAAGTTCCAGAATTGGCAGGGTTCTCTTGATGACGCCATATCTTCACGTCTTAGCAGTGAAGGAGTTCTTAACATTTATTATCTTCCCTCTGATCCTCTCAGTGACTATTTAAACGGGCAAACCTACAGTTTTGGCTCCGGCGGCGGGAGGCTTATTGCGGCACCTGAGCCGGCATCAGGAATCCTTTTTCTTCTGGGCGCCAGTGTGATCGGTTTTTTTCACAGAAAAAGACTGGTTTAAATATAACAGTGACAGGCACTGATTGTTCTTAACCGTTTCAAATTCCCAATGCTCTACCAAGACTCCTCTGTCCTCTCTGAAAGTCAGCTTTCTGTAACATGCCTAACTCATCTTAGGCTGCCGGGCGTTATAAGCCCTGTTAGAAAAAGTATATCTTTTTTCTCTAACCTCTAACAGGATAAGCATTTTGCGCTTTCAAATACAAAGCCTGCCCTCCTGTGTCCGTAAGGGGACAAGGGTCCTTGTGCCCGCAAGGGTATAGGGGACAGCATTTTCCCGGTTAATTCTCTATTTTTCATAATATGCTTAAGGCGCCCATTCTATAAAGTCTCTTCGCCCTTTCCACTCGTTCGAATTCTCATTACTTCTTCTACTGGAGAGATGAAAATCTTCCCGTCGCCGATCTTGCCAGTTTTGTTAACCTTCATAATAGTTTTCACAACTTCATCTTTTCCTTCATCACTTACAATTACACTTACCATTCTCTTGGGAATATATTTCATCTTTCTATCCTTCCATACCTCTTTTTCAGGGTTAATTTCCGACTGTGTCACGGCAAAGTAAAAATATCCCCTTTTTAGCAAAATAGGAATGTCCCTTTTAAACATTTGTTAAAATTAATTCTTCGTTAACCTTTTTCTTTTGTAAATGACCCTTTTCTATCATTAATCTATTGATAGAAGCGTTCCTCCAAGGGTGTTTAGAAGAAGGCCTGTATACTTTTCTAAGCTTAAAAGCAGATTTGGATTTCTCTTTTAGCGGCATGGCTGTTATCTTCTTGTATTTAAGCCTTACTCCATTATAGATTATATACACAGCTCCATTTATCCTTTCCTCAACCATTAGTTTCTTACCAACTGTTTTATTCAAGATCTGATAGAGCCTTTTATTGTGCGCTATAGTAAAGTCGTTTCTTAGAAAATGCTCTGTCTTTCTACAAAGAATAGCGTCTAAATCCATACTCTTGGGAACCGGACGATGCATTTTGTCTTCTTTTAAAGGATTAACCGTGAATCTTTTATTGTGCCTGGGCCAATAGCTTTTAAGAAATTTATTGGCTTCTTTTATTGTACTTATGTTTCTTAAACGCATTTCTTTTAGTAATCTATCTTGATCTGTTCTAAAAGAACTCTCTATTCTTCCTTTAGCTTGTGGTGAATTAGCATGACTTACTATTATGCCTAACTCTTTGGCTGCTCTTTCAAATTGGCTTAAGAATTTCCGGTTGTTCAATTGATCCTCAATTATCGGCTTCTTGGTTGATTTATACGTGCTGTGTTTATCTAAATATATACTATGGGGTATGCCGTTACGCTTTATATACCGCTTAAGGCTGTCAAAGGCAGGCATTGTGCCTTCATATTTATAGAACTGGCCGTATTTATTACTTGTAGCATTATCAATGTAGCCTTCAAGTACACATTCAGGCCCTCTGTCTTCAAACCAGGGGTGATGCGAGCCGTCTAATTGAACCCTTTCTCCAAAACAATGCTTGCGCTCCCGCCACTGGCGATATTTTTTTCGCCTACGCTGTCTTTCCCTCAAGCCTTCTTTGATAAGCCAATTTCGTAACGTCTCTTTGCTGAGTTTTATCTTTTCTATTTCAAAAAGCTTTTCAACCGCATCGGTAAAGAAAAACCAACCAATAAGCCGGATACCGTTACGGTGGATATTGTAAAGGAAGGGGATGAGCTTTTGATTTATAAGCATTATTCGGAAGAGCTGGTTTTTGAGTATTGCAAGAATAAGGAAGTTGATAAAAATACTTACAGCGAATATGAGGATTTATTACTTGAAGCGCAAAGTAAAAGGTAAATTATTTAAGTTTGCTCATTGTTATTTTCTAATTTCTCAAGATGGTGTTTAACTACTTTGGCCTGGACCATATAGATAACGTCTTCTGCTATATTTGTAGCATGGTCACATATTCTCTCTAAGTGGCGGGCAACTAAAAGAAGAGGAATTGCTCGAGGCGCAGTTGTACCATCTTTAACCATATAATCGTTTACTAACTCCTCATATACAAGATTTCGCAGTCTATCAGCTTCTGGGTCGGAAAGGATAACTTGCTTTGCCATATCTTGGTCTCGATTTACAAAAGCATCTATTGAGCCTTTTACCATTTTACGGGCGACTGAGGTTAATTTAGGAATATCTATTAGTGGCTTAAGCAAAGGTTTGTCTGCCAATTCAAAAACCCTTTGGGCAATATTAACTGCTAAATCAGCAATCCTCTCAAGCTCTGCATTAATCTTCATGCCTGTAGTTATAAATCTAAGGTCGCGAGCCA
>CAZSRG010000107.1:0-2663 GCA_964609315.1 uncultured Planctomycetia bacterium | reverse complement strand
GATAAATTGACCAATGTCTTTAACGCTTGCAATATGGTGCGGTATGCACCTTTAGGAGAGGCAAAGGGCATAGGGCATAGGGCAGAGGGTGTAGGAGAGTTTGACAAATCTAAAGCAGAGATTGTTTTTAATGATATGCGTGAAGTTATTGATTACTTGGGAAGGAAGAAGGTATAAAGTCGCATAGCGCAAAGGGCAAAGGGCATAGCGCATGGCGCAAAGAGTAGAGGGCAGAGAGATGTATAAAGATAAAGTACAAAAAGGAAGATATTTTAACGCCATGCTATTCTACGCTATGCTCTATGCTCTATGCTCTATGCTAATTTGCCCTATGCTCTATGCTGATACGCAGAGTGAGTTCTTTCGCGCAAACACCTACTATTCTAAGGGAAAGTATGATAAGGCAATTAAAGGATACGAAGCAGTGCTAAATTTGGGGTTTGAGAGCGGCAGTCTTTATTATAATTTAGGGAACAGTTATTTTAAAAAAGGCCAGCTTGGCGAAGCAATCCTCAATTATGAAAAAGCAATGCGGCTTATTCCACGAGACAGTGATTTAAAATCGAACTATGAATACGCAAGGTCATTAATAAAAGGCGGTATTATTAAGCCTAAAACACAATGGTACAGAATTGCTTTTGATAGGATATTTTCTTTGTTTACCATTGATGAATTGGCTTTCTCTTTAGCGGTAATATTTACGATAATTCTGTTAGTTATCTTGATAACTGTATATATTTCCCCTATCAGGAAATACGAGGTTGGCGCATTGTCGGTTTTAATCATTATTTTTGTTCTATTTTTTACGGCACTATTTGAGAAGGTTTCAGTAGTAGGTAAAGAAGCAGTAATAATTGCAGAGAAGACAGATGCTAAATTTGAGCCGTTTGATTCAGCAACAACTCACTTTACACTTTATGAAGGGACCAAAGCCACTATAGTTTTACCCAAAGATTCCTGGTATAAAATTGAGCGTTCCGATAAAAAGACAGGATGGGTTAAAGCTTCAGATTTGGAAGTCTTTTAGGTAAACCCTGTTAGAAATCGCGAACACTTGTGTTTGCGTTCTATTCCTAACGGGGTAAAAACTAAAAAATTAGTAATGGCTGAAAATCAGCGGAAGCACCGAAACTACGGGCCTGCCCCGTTAGATAGTAAACATCTAACGGGGGTGAAAGCTGGGAGAAGATCGGTTTCTCTACCCGAGTGCGCAGCTTACCTTTAGGTACAGAAGCGTTTACTTTAAAAAATTTCGTTCGACACACTCTTAATAAAAATAAATTTTTGCGAGGTCGAGGACGCAGAACTGCTGAAGACAGGCCAAACCGAATCTGAAGGATTAAGTCTTTGTTATTGATGCCCCGATAATATAAATTTTTTGGATTTAACTACGGGGCAGGCAAAATAGGTTTGTACTATGTTTAATAACTGCTTCATTTTAGTCCACGATATTCCAACATTCTTGAGAATGTTAGAATGTTTAGATTTTCCGGAGTACAACTTTTAGGCAGCTACAATTGATATTTTATATTTAGCCTTAATATTTTTCTCAAAGAAAAAGATCATGAAGAAATTACTTATAATTATTATTGGAGTGGCATTATGCAGGATATATTTTGTTTATTTGGAACAAAGAGCGCTGTATCATCCTACTAAAGAAATAATAGATACTCCGAGTAGATTAGGGGTTTCATATGAAGAAGTAAGTTTTAGGACATCTGATGGCGAAACTCTTAATGGCTGGTATGTCCCGGGTAAGAATGTGAAAGTTACCATATTATATTGTCATGGTAACGCGGGAAATATTTCTCATAGAATCCATAGAATTGCTTTTTTCCATGAGATGGGGGTTAATTTCTTTATTTTTGATTACCGTGGATATGGCAAAAGCAGTGGAAAACCGAGTGAGAAAGGCTTATATGAAGATGCAGCTGCGGCTTATAATTATTTAGTATCAAGGAAAGATATTGGGAAGACTAAAATTGTTGTATATGGTAAATCATTAGGAGGAGCGGTTGCGGCTGAGGTTTGTTTGAGAAGAAACGTAAGCGCCTTGATACTGGAAAGCAGCCTTGCTTCTGTTATTTTGCAGGCACAGCAATTGTATCCATTTTTGCCGGTGAAATTTCTTATATCTCAGAAATATAATACTGTTGCCAGGGTAAAAGATATTAGTATCCCCAAATTAATTCTACATGGGGAGAATGACCAAGTCATTGACTTTAAGCAGGGAGAACTCATTTTTAAGTCAGCATCTGAGCCTAAGCAGTTTTTGCCTTTTGAGGGTGGGCATAACGATGAAGTTTATGTAACCTCTCTTGCTTATAAGGATAAATTGCAGAAGTTTCTGCTTGAAAAGTAAATTGTAAATATTCAGGCACATTCCAATATTCTTGAGGATGATGGAATATTGTGGTAATATAAAGGTTATGAAGAGCAGTAAGCAGTTGGAACGGTATTTTAAAGGAGCGGCTAACCACCGCAGGGTAGACATTCTATCCTTAAGTTGTTAAAAATGGAGGTATAATCCTAAAAGAGATTGCTAAAAGATTGAATCGCAATATAAAAACAGTTTCTGAACATACCAGAAGGCTTGTTCATGAGGGCCTTTTAAATCAATGAGACTTAGACTTTTTCGAAGAAAAAGTCTATAGCCGAATTGA
>CAZSRG010000106.1:0-2874 GCA_964609315.1 uncultured Planctomycetia bacterium | reverse complement strand
CCACAAATAGAAACGCTATAGCGTGTTTATGTGTGGTTATGAAAACAGAAAAAATTTGCGGATGACTATATGATTATTCAGGAACAGAGAAAACAGCAGGCAAAAAATGAAAATTATCCGGACAGGTATTCCATAAATAAAACTTCCAAAAAAATACAGTGGAAGATCTTGTCCAGCCAAAAGTTCATCAATTAACCCAAATGCGGTTAGCATTATTTGCCCGCTTGTGCCCGTTAGGGTGCTTGTGCCCGTTAGGGTGCTTGTGCCCGCGAGGGTATAAAGGACAGCATTTTCCCGGTTAAATTTCTGTACCCCTTATTCTCAAGTTTTTACCCTGTAGCGAAACGAAGTTTCTGGTGCGGGGCTCAAAAACATT
The DNA here is from genome assembly GCA_964609315.1 of uncultured Planctomycetia bacterium. Taxonomy (GTDB): domain Bacteria; phylum Omnitrophota; class Gorgyraeia; order Duberdicusellales; family Duberdicusellaceae; genus CAZSRG01. The sequence continues at coordinate 2,498 of CAZSRG010000106.1, read as the reverse complement.
AGAATAGAGTTACTGTACCGATTGTTCTCTGTAGACTAAAAAAGCGGATATCCAAGAAACTGGATATCCGCTTCCATTTTTATGGTTGCGGGGGGCCGATTTGAACGGCCGGCCTCAAGGTTATGCTTTACTACTACAGTTTTCACTGCTCCCGATATCAAATCAGGATTTGTAGTCTGGACTATCCCTTAATCCCAAAAATATAGGGATTCCTGCCTACTAGTCTCTACACCTTCCCCTGACATCGAAGATATCAAGAGCTTGGCTCGGTATTACCTTGACATAATGTCGAGGGTTTCACCGAATTTGACAAGTTTTTCCATAAGGCGTTACCACCTGAGGGACCCACTGAGCCTTGCGAGCTACCTGACTGCTCCACCCCGCGAATATTTTCTAAAATATATACAAAGAACATTACCCTTACTCAGTCTGATTTTCAATATGGATGACTACTTCGCCTTCCTTAACCGCGCCTAATTCTTTCCGGGCGAACTTCTCAAAATAGAAAGGGTCTTTCTCCAAATCCGATAAATCCTGCCTCAGTTGATTTATCTCTTCCTGAGTCTTATTGATATTCTGCGAAAGAGCTTTACTTTCAGCCACAAACTCTTTTATTTTAGTATATTTAGGCAGAAATGTAAACCCAATTATAAGAAATATTACCAGCCCTAAGAAAACTATACCGGCAGTCTTTAAGGGATCTATCTTAGAAACCTTCAACCGCATATTACATCCTTAACGGACAAACCCGTTACGCCCGGAATAAACTGCTGATTTACCCAGCTCGTCCTCAATCCTCATCAACTGGTTGTATTTTTCCACTCTTTCTCCTCTGCAGGGAGCACCGGTTTTCAAATGGCCGGTTCTCAACCCCACAGTCAAATCAGCAATAAAACTGTCAACCGTCTCGCCGCTCCGGTGAGAGACCATAGCTCCCCAGCCGGCTTTATAAGCCAGCTTGATTGTATCAATAGTTTCTGTCAGAGTGCCTATCTGATTAAGTTTGATTAAAACTCCGTTGGCAGAATTCTCTTTAATCCCTCGTTCAACCCTCTTTACATTAGTAACAAACAAATCATCGCCTACAAGCTCAATCTTGCCGCCTAAGGTTTTGTTAAGAACTTTCCACCCTTCCCAGTCATCTTCTGAAAGGCCGTCTTCTATAAGAATAATCGGATATTTCTCAATCCACCGGGCATACATTTTTACCATCTCTTCTGAAGTCAAGCTCCTGCCTTCAGTTTTAAGGTTATACTTTTTTGTTTCTCCATCATAGAAGCCGCTTGAGGCAGGATCTAAAGCTATAGAAATATCTTCTCCCGGCCGATACCCCGCTTTTTCAATAGCTTCCACTATAACTTCAACTGCTTCAGCATTGGCCTTTAAATGCGGGGCAAAGCCTCCTTCGTCGCCAACGCCCACAGAATGGCCTTTCCCTTTCAGAACAGATTTAAGAGAATGATAAGTCTCGCTAGCCCATCTCAAAGCTTCCTTGAAAGACTTTGCTCCTACAGGACAAATCATAAATTCCTGAAGGTCAGGGCCCTGCCAATTAGCATGGACTCCGCCGTTAAGGACATTCAACATAGGACAGGGAATTTCAACAGCGGAAACCCCGCCTAAATAACGGTACAAAGGCAGATGGACAGACAGAGCCGCGGCCCGGGCAACAGATAAACTTACCCCTAAAACAGCGTTCGCTCCTAACCTGGATTTGTTCGGCGTGCCGTCAAGAGCAATCATTGTCCTATCTACCAATCCCTGGTCTAAAGCATCTAAGCCTTTGACGGCTTCAGCTATCTTTTTATTCACATTTTCAACAGCTTTAAGGACTCCCTTTCCCTTATAGCGGTTTTTGTCATTATCCCTCAATTCCACCGCTTCATGGATACCGGTAGAAGCGCCTGAAGGAACAGCCGCTCTTGCTTTTACTCCCGATTCTAAAAAGACATCTACTTCAACTGTAGGATTCCCTCTTGAATCCAAAATCTCCCTTGCTTTAACTTCTTTAATCTTTGTCATGGAAAGCCCTCCTTAATAAATACAAGGTATCGTCAAGAATATTTTTGTTCTCCAAAACCCTAAACCCGAAACTCCTCAGCCATAGGCTGATACTAAATAAACCTCAAACTCAAAACGGCAATAAATATAATACTCTTTGTTTTGGGTTTTCTTCATTTTGAGTTTGTTTAGAGTTTAGAATTTCCTCTCCCTTTTATCAATATCTTTCCTTAATCAAATTCCGTAAAAAACAGAGTCTTTAGGAATTTGGAATGACGAAAGCTATTATACAATTACAGCCTAATAAGTCAAGAAAAGATGGGAATATTGTCCAGAGCCCAATCCCAACGATAAGGCTTCAACCTTTTCTAAATCTCTGTATCCTTTATTCTCTCATTCTCAAGAACATTAGAATAAGAAACAGAGAAAACATTGTATAGGTCGATTTCATATTCCAAATTGTATATTTAAAATTATTTGGACTGAAACTAATCTGA
>CAZSRG010000105.1:2892-3097 GCA_964609315.1 uncultured Planctomycetia bacterium | reverse complement strand
GGGCAGTAACATTCCAGTCAATTGAGCGCACATCGTCTCCCGGAAAATACTGGCGTACTTCATCAAACTCCATACCCCGGCCTTTAAACACGCTCTGGTACTGGCCGGCAAAGACGTCAGTGACCATGCGGGAAGTAGTTATCTGAATCCGCCTAATTTGTTTAAGAATCTCTTTTGGAATCATAGCCGTCGCTTCGCTCCTTAC
>CAZSRG010000105.1:0-2792 GCA_964609315.1 uncultured Planctomycetia bacterium | reverse complement strand
ACGAATATACACAAATTGCACACGAATCAACACAAATAATTTAATTCGTGTAAATCGGAATCATAGCCGTCGCTTCGCTCCTTACACGAATATACACAAATTGCACACGAATCAACACAAATAATTTAATTCGTGTAAATTTGTGTGAAGTTGAAGACCAAATTCGTGGTAATTCGTGTGTTACGGGACTTCTATTTCATCAAATATTCTCTTTATAATATCTTCGGAAGTCTTCTCTTCCGCTTCGGCCTCGTAACTCACAATAATCCTATGCCTCAATACATCAGGCCCGATAGACTTAACATCTTGCGGAGTAACATAGCCTCTGCCCTGAAGAAAAGCATAGGCTTTAGACGCAAGAGTCAGATAGATACTGGCACGGGGGGAAGCGCCATACTGGATAAGACTACCTAAATCTTTTAATTTATATTTGGATGGCTCTCTGGTAGCAAAAACAATATCGATAATGTACTTCTCAATCTTCTCATCCATATATACTTCATTTACAATCTTGCGCGCCCGCAGAATATCATCAGGGTTAATAACAGAGTTGACTTTTATCTCTTTATCGGTAAAACTCATCTCTTTTAAGATCTTGTACTCCTCTTCTTTATTGGGATAGGTTATATTAATTTTTAGCATAAATCGGTCAATCTGCGCCTCAGGCAAAGGATAAGTCCCCTCCTGCTCAATAGGGTTCTGGGTTGCCATAACCAAAAACGGCTCATCCAATTTAAACGTATTCCCGCCAATAGTAACCTGATGTTCCTGCATTACTTCTAAGAGCGCGCTTTGTACTTTTGCCGGCGCGCGGTTTATCTCATCAGCAAGAATGATATTGGCAAATATGGGGCCTTTTTTAGTGGTAAACGTACCTTCTTTGGGATTGTAAACCAGAGTGCCGATAAGATCCGCCGGAAGTAAATCCGGTGTAAATTGAATCCGCCGAAATTTGGTATTGATTGTCCGCGAGAGTGTTTTTATTGATAAAGTCTTGGCTAAGCCGGGCACTCCTTCAACAAGGACATGACCGTCGGCAAGCAAACCAATCAAAAGCCGATCAATTAAATACCTCTGCCCAACAATTACTTTTTTTGTTTCTGAAACCAATGCGTTGACAAACGCGCTTTCCTGTTTTACTTTTTCATTGATTACAGTTATTCCTGTAGTCATTTCTCACCCCTCCTTTTTTAGCCGTCTTTTTTGTATTTGTTATTTGGAACTAAAATTTTAGTCAATATAATATTTTCCCTCTTTTGTGTCAATATATTTTTGTTGTAAATCCGTATCGGATTGATTCACATTAAATGTTACCCAAATTAATTCCAAAAGGATTCGTTGACTCATAATTAATATTACCAAAAATATACCTTCTAAAGAAAGATATATTATGGGCCCACAAGCCAAAATGGAATATTTAGAAGCCTATCAACTGTTGAACAACATCCACACATAGAAACGCTATAGCGTGTTTATGTATGGTTATGAAAACAGAAAAAATCTGCGGCGGACTCTATAATTATTCAGGAATAGAAAAATAGCAAGGGAAAAATGAAGATTATCCGGACAGGCAATTCATAAATAAAACTTCCGAAAAAACACAGTAAACCCCGTTGACTTCGGCCAAAAGAACTCAGCTCCCCCTTTCCTGGGCGAAGCCCCGTAAGGACATATTTAATCCTTTATCTTTTTCTGACTTTCTGATTTTCTCAAATAATCCTCTTTTGAGGCAATTGAACGCTTCAGCCGTTTCTCTAATTCCTTCCCTGCTCCGCCGGCGATATCACCGCCGGCTTTGGGCATCGGATTTTAATTTAGACATGTGCTTGTCGATAATTTTACCAATTTTTGATAATTTTATATTATTACGGGCGGACACAAAGCCCACCCTGCAATATTTAAACAACGTCCCCTTACCTTTCTAAAATAATCGGGGCGAGCAGATTCGAACTGCTGACTTCTTGATCCCGAACCAAGCGCTCTAGCCAAGCTGAGCTACGCCCCGTTGAAAATGAAAATTATCAGGGTTATTCCTTATCAATTCGACTAAGGCATTTTGTCCGCTAACTCTTCAACATGCCAAGTCTCATTGACTTAACTAAATAATCAAACTCAAGGTTTACGTATGCGCCTGTTTTTCTGTATTTCAGATTGGTATTATTCCAGGTATAAGGTATGATATTCACCGTGAACAAATCCCTGCCTGTTTCATAAATCGTAAGGCTTATCCCGTCAACAGAAACAGAACCCTTAGGTATAAGGTATTTCCTATATTCTGCCGAAACATTTACCGTCAAAGAAATTCCCGAAGAACTTCTTTTAATTCTTTCTATCTTAGCTTCACAATCCACATGGCCTAAAACAAAATGTCCGTCTAAACGGCTGTCAAGAGACAACGCCGGCTCTAAATTAACATAATCCGAAGGTTTAAGGCGCTTTAGATTGGATATTTTAAGAGTTGGGGATATCACTTCAAAATAAAGGATGTTCCTCTCTTTTTTTACCAGAGTTAAACATACCCCGTTGACTGAAACACTGCCGGATTTGCCCACTTTAGAATAAACATCCTTAGACCTTACAGCTAATTCAGTAACATTGCCCTTTTTTGATATCCTAAAAACCCTGCCTACTTCTTCAATTATTCCCGTAAACATAATATTTTATGCGATTTCTATACTTCTAAACAGAGATTTAGTTTATCATCTAAAGCCTTTCACGTCAACCAGGGATAAGAATTGGTCTGTGTCAAGTTTTAGTAGGTAGTTTTTTAGCGGCCTTAAAAAGTTAAGGTA
>CAZSRG010000104.1:0-3150 GCA_964609315.1 uncultured Planctomycetia bacterium | reverse complement strand
GAAGGCTGGTAAATTATCAACGATAATTTACCAACATCTTCTCTGAGGCGGGATTACCTTATATTTATCAATTAACAAATGAGGCCGCGGCTTATGGAATCCGAAGAATGACATAAGCTGTCCGGCTGTAAGATTATCAATAACCAAAAAACATTTCCGCATTATTTAGATTATCCTATTACCCTTCTTCTTACTTCATTTTCAAAATATTTCTTTATGCCTTTCCAATCCGCTTCTTTTAACATCCTGGGCATTTCATCAGACTCGGCATCATCAAAATAAATCAGGCTTTTCATAATATGCATCTTCATTGAATCAAAGTTTTTAAATTTTTTGTCGTAAAGCCTGAAAACCTCTTTTAAAGACAGTTTCTCTTTAGAAATAAAATAAAGGTCCACAAAATCTCTTTTGGTCCCTCTGGACGCAATGGCAGCTATTTTCATCGCGGCGATATCCCTGACATCCGCTATTTTAATCCCTCTAAATTTCTTCGTAGGGTAAAGGAGGAAATACTTATAGTAAAACATACTGAATTTTACATCTTTTATTTTGCCCAGTATCGTCCGCCAGGCAATTTTCTCCAATTGAAAATTCGGCATCTCTTTAATTTCCGGCAGAAGCATCTGCTCATCAAATTCTTCCAAGGTAAAGAAATCTAAGTCATAGGATACGCGGTGCCCAAGCTGAAGAGCTAAAGCGGTCCCTCCGGCCAGATATGCCTTTTGGATAATCCTGTTATTTTCTAATGAGGCCAGAACTGTTTTTGTGTTTCCCGAAAGGACTTGTTCAAACACTTCACTTCCTCCCTTTTTATATTCAGAATAAATGCCCAAAAAACAGCGCTTTTCTGGGAATAGCCGCGGAAATCGCGCAAAGCATTCTTTATCTCTTCCTTTTTAAAGTTCTTCCACATCCAGACAACAGCTTTTTCATCCCCATATTCTAAAATTCGTTTGAGAATGTATTTTTTACGGCTGTCAAAACTAATTTTATCAAAATCTACATCCCAAAAATACTTTCTTAATTTTGAAGGAAGCTTCTTCATTAATCCTCTTACCAGATATTAGATATTGGGATCAACCCCTTAATATTAACGATTTTAGCGAGAAGTTTCTCCTATTTCCCATTAACCCAAATAATGCGGTTAGCATTATTTGCCCGCTTGTGCCCGTGAGGGTACTTGTGCCCGCAAGGTATAGAATACAGCATTTCCCCAATTAAGAATTTAAGGAGGATTTATAACCTTCTTGAAAAGTTTATTATATATATTACCCGCGCTGTTTGCAACATTTTTTCCAAAAATGTGTTTCTCTCAACTTTTTTCTCCCTCTCACTCCCTAAACTTCACTCCAATCTAAAAATTAGAAGTCGTTTCCACTGTTAATCCGCATCCACACATAGAGACGCTACAGCGTGTTTATGTATGGTTATAGAATTATATATAACCAAAAGTGAACCCCGTTAGAAGACAAAGTTTCTTACACCGTTAGAGAACTTCTTTCTAACAAGAGCAGCATACCCTGATGCGGATTTAACCCACCGTCAGCCTTATAGGACATTACACCACCGGCTTCGTAGGCAGCTTTCTCTAAGAAGGTAAATACTTGACAAAGACAAATCTATATGCTATATTTAGTTAAAAATAACTAAATATGGAAATGGTATGAAATTCTTAGATGTTAAACTTAAATTTAAAGATAGTGAAATTATAGATATCCGCAACCTTCTCAATTTTTTCGGCAAGCTTGACCGCCGAAGGCTGTATGAATGGCAAAAAAAGAAGTATATAAAAAAGATCGCAAACAACTACTATATTTTCGCCGATGCTGTAATAAATGACGCTGTGCTTAAAATAATCGCGAATACGATTTACCAGCCTTCCTATATAGGATTAGAATCGGCTTTGTCGTATTACGGGCTTATCCCCGAAGCTGTATTCCAAATAAACAGCATTACTGCAAAAAAAACAAAAAGATTTGAGACAGATACCGCCCAATTCACTTATAGAAATATACACAGGCGCTTTTTCTGGGGGTACAATTTAAAAAGAGAAACAAATCATGCCTTCTTTATTTCTGATTTGGAAAAAACAATCCTTGACTACCTATACCTGAATCCTCACCTAAACGATACCGCGGCTCTTGAAGAACTGCGGATAAACAAAAAACATTTCCAAAGCAGGGTAAACCGGCGCCGATTAAAAAAATACTTGAATATTTTCTCAAACAGCAGGCTTAACAAATCAACTGCTGAACTAATGCGGGTTTTAAATGCTGAATTTTAACGATATCCTTTCATTTTATCCTAAGAAATATCATGCTTTCAGAAAAAATATACTGAAAGAATACCTCCAGTATAAGATTCTTGACATTATCTTTTCAACTAAATATGCCCAAAAAATAATCTTCTTAGGCGGGACTTCTATTAGAATAATCCACAACAGCCCGAGGTTTTCCGAAGACATCGATTTCGATAATTTCAATCTTACCCTGTCAGACTTTAAGCAAATATCGCAAATAATAAAGCATAGGATGCAGTTAGATGGATATACTGTTGAAATAAGAAATGTATTTAAAGGGGCTTACCACTGCTATATAAAGTTCCCCGGTGTGCTCTTTGAAAATAGGTTATCCGGATATAAAGAAGAAAAAATCCTCATTCAGCTCGATACTGAACCTCAAGGATATAAGTACACTCCGGAAAAATACCTATTAAATAAATTCGGCCTATTCAGATATCTCAATACCGTTCCTGTTTCACTTCTTCTGGCACAAAAGATATGCGCTATCCTCACTCGAAAAAGAGAGAAAGGAAGAGATTTCTTTGATGTAGTATATTTAATGTCAAAAACAGGTCCTGACTTTAAATTTTTGAAATCAAAAGTCAACATCGGTTCAAAAAAGGGATTAATCACCGCTTTGAAAAAGAAATCAAAAAACCTTAATCTTAAATTGCTCGCAAAAGATATTGAACCTTTTTTATTTGACTCCGATAAAAAAAACTACGTGCTTTATTTCAAAGACTGGCTAAACACCTTATAGATTTTAAGCTGTTTACACTAACAAATACCCTGCCCTATCCCTGTTAAACCCTTGACCGGGAAAATGCTGTTGAGATCGCAAAATGCTCATAATGCCCGGCAGCCTAAAT
>CAZSRG010000103.1:0-3158 GCA_964609315.1 uncultured Planctomycetia bacterium | reverse complement strand
TCCTCCGCGAAGCTGGTCGCAAGCCTGCCAAATAGAACTATAAAGTTGTGATTTTCTAAGTGCCATAATTTTCCTCTTCCCTTATTTTATTCAACTTATTATCCCTTCATCCGCGAAACTAAAATATTTATTATCTCCTATTATGATATGGTCTAATACTTTTGTCTGCAATATTTTGCCTGCCTGAATAAGCTCCCGGGTAAAAGTTTTATCTTCCAAACTGGGCGTGGGGTCGCCGGAGGGATGATTATGAACACAGATAATTGAAACGGTATATTCCCGCATAGCTTTTTGGAAGATTTCTCTGATTATGGGAATAGCCTGGTTTACTGTCCCTTCAGTTATTTCAATGATATCTATAATTCTATTTTTGGAATTGAGCAGGACAATCTTGAATATCTCTGTTTTTAAATCCCGCATACGGGGCGTAAAATATTCAATAACATCTTTAGATGATTTTATTTTGGGTTTTTCTTCTATTTTTTCCTCCGCCATTCTGCGGCCTATCTCAATCGCCGCCTTTATCTGGGCAATCTTAGCCTGGCCTAAACCCTTTAATTCTTTCCAGTCTCTTATATCTGTATGGCTCATATTGCGGAAGGTTTTAAACTTCTGCAATATTTTCCTTGCCAGATCAATCGCACTCTCGCCTTTAACTCCACTGCGAAGAAGTATCGCCAAAAGCTCAGTCTTAGAAAGTTTGTGCTCACCATCTCTTAAAAGCTTTTCTCTGGGACGGTCATCTTTTGGCCAGGATTTAATCCCTGCGACTTTTTTCTTATCATTCATCCTTTAAAACTTCCCAATACCCGCCTTTTGGAGAACCTATTCGCTTTAAAAATTTTACCTGTTTTAGTTTTGCGGTGGATTTCTTAAATTCAACTTTTACTGATTCTTTTAGCCTCATCTCCTCCTATTTCCTCCCCACCAACTCATCTATCTTAATCTTAAAAACATTAGCGAGTTTTGTTAAAGTCTCCAAGGTTGGATTCTTGTTATTCCCCGATTCTATCTTGATTAGGGTGCTGTAGGTAATTCCTGCTTTTTGGGCAAGCTGTTCTTGAGATAGATGATGTTTTTTCCTAAGTTTTTTAATATTTGATGAAAGCATAAAATCTCCTATTTTTTACTTGACAAACTATCAATATATTGCTATTATTGTATTAATAGATTGCTATTACTTTATTGCTTTTAATTTAGTGATATTTTAGCTCTTCTTTAAAATTTATCAAGTATTTTTAGATTTTATGAATAAGCTGATTTTTGAACAAACAACGCCACAAATCAATCCTAAAACTTGCCCTATTAACTTTAATTGGGCGGATAACCCTGATATCCGGAATTTATTAGACGTTATCTCGGCAATAATTGCTAAAGAATATATCCAAGCCGCAAAAGAAAATCCTGAAATCTTTACAAAACAAGGAGGTTATAAATGAAAGCCGCTGTTTATACCCGATACTCTTCTGAAAACCAAAGCGAAAAAAGCATTGAGGATCAAGTGAGGGTATGTAGAAATTATGCTAAGGGAAATAACTTTACTATTGAGGAAAAGCATATTTATGTAGATGAAGCTCTTTCCGGATCACTTATTAACCGTCCTGGACTGCAAGCTTTAGAAAAAGCCGCAGAGAACAAAGAGTTTGAAGCGGTAATTGTAGATGACCTCTCTCGTCTCTCCCGCAGTAACCACCAAATGCTTACTTTAGTCCTTAAATTTAATTATTATCAAGTAAAGATTATATCTGTATCTGACGGGATAACTACAGAAGATGAGAATTCTAAGCTTGGTATTCAGGTACGCGGACTTATAAATGAGCTGTATCTGGATGACCTGCGTAAAAAGACTGCCCGGGGCCTCGAAGGGCAGAAACTAAGAGGTTTTAGCGCAGGAGAAAATGTATACGGATACAGAACTAAGCCAAAAGGTGAACTAAAACTTAACCGTAAAGGACAAGCAAAATATGAAGGAATGATCCATGTTATTAATCCCGAAGAGGCTGAAATCGTAAAAAGAATATTCCAGGAGTTTGCCAATGGTAAAAGCATCCATAAGATAACTATTAAACTAAATGAAGAAAGAATATCCACTAAAAGGAATATGCGGGGCGGCTGGAATATTTCAACAGTTTCAAGAATTCTTAAGAACGAGAAATACATTGGAAATTGGAATTGGAGAAAATCTAAGACTGTCCGAGACCCTATGACCGGTAAGAAAAAGAAGGTAGATAGGCCGGAGAAAGACTTAATCCCTCTTCATCGAAACGATTTAGTGATTATTGACAGAGAACTGTGGGGAAAGGTTCAGAATAGATTGAATGAATTAAAAGGCACTTGGCCAATCAGCAATAAAAAAAAGTTCTACCAACAAAAAAGTTATGTTCACACAAGCCCCACCCACCTCTTCTCCGGATTAATGAAGTGTAATTCTTGCAAAGGAGCAATCGTACTTATAAGCGGCAAAGGAAGCGGTTATTATGGATGTTACAACGCAAAAAGAAAAACATGTGATAATAAACTCCTTATCCCCCGAAAAAGGATAGAAAGAACTATTATTGATGAATTAAAGAATAAGATACTGACAGCTGAAAACTTAGAATACATTTATAAGAATGTTGAGAGGACAGCTGCGGAAGGCCTCAATGAAGTACCGGAACTAATTAAGAAAAAGAAAGCTCAGTTTGATAAGATTCGGCAGGAAATTGAGAATTATCTTAATTTTATAAAGATAGGTAATTTCTCAAAGGCTATATCAGAAGCCTTATCTGCGGCTGAAAAGAAAAATGAAGGGTTAAAACAAGAAATAAGCTCACTTGAGTTTCAAAAAGAGAATAACTTTAAAGCGCCGCCTAAGGAATGGATTGATTATAGGTTAGATAAACTAAGAGAAACTCTAAATAAAAATACTATTTCCTCTGCTCTCGCCCTTAAAGGGCTGCTTAGCCCTATATGTTTAGAACCAATCTCAAACAAAGATGCTGATTTCTATCAGCTCTTCGCAGAGCATGAGAAGGATTTCAAGCCTTATTATGTAGCCCATACAAAAATAAGAACCCTCGCGCTCCTGGACAAAGAACACAAGGGTTCGAATTGGTTGCAATGGCGGAGGGGAGAGGATTCGAACCCCCGGAAGCTTTCGCCTCAACGGTTTTCAAGAC
>CAZSRG010000102.1:0-3228 GCA_964609315.1 uncultured Planctomycetia bacterium | reverse complement strand
CTTTTTTGGAAAAGTTTTTGATACCTCGTAGCTTGCTGCGAGGTAGTTCATTTTTGAATTTATTTTCCGTCTGAGGCGGATCAGCCTGTGGCTGAATAGCTTAGAGTTTTTATCGGGCGCGCGATGTATATATTTGCTAATTAGGCTATATAAAAGTTAGATGGTAATATTGGGATAGGTTTACTTATGGATCATGATAAAAATAAAAGCGGATTGTTCCAAAGCGTCAAAGATGCCGAGAGTTTCTTCTCCTTATGTAAAGATAGTGTATTCCCTCCTTTAGACCTGACAAAATATAATATTCCTGAAGAAGTATTGGATTATATACCGGAGAGAATTGCCCATGCTTATGGGGTTATACCGGTGTCCAAGAATGGGACAGTCATTACTGTGGCAATAAGCGATCCTTTTAATATACTTTTGGTGGATAATCTTAGGCTGATTACCCATATGGAAATATCTCCGGTTATCAGCCTTCCTGCGCAAATCCATTTTGCTATTGATAAATATTATTCTTTAGACCGGCAGGAAGAAGAGGGGGTTAATACTTATACTGATGAAAAGAAAAAAGAAAGTTCGGATTTAATTTCTCTGAAAGAGAAAAAGTTTGATTTAGAAAAAGTAACTCAGCTTTCTAAACAGGCCAAAGTAGTTAAGGCAGTTAATATGATATTGAGCGACGCGGTGAAATTGAGGACCAGCGATATACACATTGAACCTTTTGAGAACAATGTCAGGGTTAGATACCGAATTGACGGAGTATTACATGAAGTTAAAAAGATCGATAAAAAATATAAAGAAGCAGTCCTTGCCCGCCTTAAATTGATGTCGCGGCTGGATATAACCCAGAGAAAAATTCCCCAGGACGGCCGGTTTGGTTTCAAAGTGTCAGGAAAAGATATTGATGTGCGGGTATCAATCCTTCCGGTTGATTTTGGAGAGAAGATAGTTATGCGCCTTTTGGACAGGGCAAGCATTAAGTTAGACATAGAAAGTTTAGGCTTTTCTGATTACGCTTTAAAATCTTTTAAAACAGCTCTTGAAAAACCTTTCGGCGTTGTGCTTTTGACCGGCCCGACCGGTTCCGGGAAAACTACCACCCTTTACAGTATTCTTAACGGGCTTAATACCTTTGAGAGGAATATTGTTACTATTGAAGACCCTGTTGAGTATAATTTATCCGGTATTACCCAGGTTCCTGTAAGGCATGAAATTGATTTGGGGTTTGCCGATATTTTGAAAGCTACTCTCCGTCAGTCTCCTGATATAATAATGGTTGGAGAGATCAGGGATTTTGAAACCGTAGATATTGCTTTGAAAGCCGCTTTAACCGGGCATATCGTTCTTTCCACCCTGCATACAAATGACGCTCCGTCAGCTATAACCAGGCTTTTGAATATGGGGATAGAGCCTTTCTTGATTTCTTCTTCTCTGAATATGATTGCGGCTCAAAGGCTGGTAAGAAAAATCTGCGGTAAATGTAAGGAAAGTTACAAGATGGACCTGACCGCTACTGCGGATATCCCCTTGCAATATAAAGCCAAAGATGTTATTCTCTATAAAGGTAAAGGATGCCCTGCCTGCGGTAGTTCCGGGTATAAAGGCAGAATTGCTGTTGTAGAAGCTTTATCTTTTGACCAGACTTTGCGGGATATGGTTATGAAGAGATCTTCTGTAGAGGAAGTGCAGAAATACGCCATGGAAAATTTGGGAATGAAGACTTTGAGGGAAGACGCTATGGATAAATGCTTGAGAGGCGAAACAACTTTTGATGAGATGTTAAGGGTTACGGTAGAGTTTTAAATTTTTGATTTATTTGGAATTCTTGCCTGCGCCAAGGCTTCGACAGGCAGGTATTTTGGATTTTGTAGCATTTGAGTTTTGGATTTAATTTAGAGAAGCAACTATGGCTTTGTTTAGTTATTCCGGGACAGATTATCAAGGTAAGAAATTAAAAGGAACAATAGATTCCGGTTCCGTGGAAGAGGTTATAACCCAGCTGCGTTCTAAGAATATTACTATTCTTGATGTTTCTGAGATAAAGCAAAGTAAAGGGAAAGGCAGGGTCAGCGGCAAGGATTTGGTTGTTTTTACCCGCCAGTTCGCTTCTCTGATTTCATCAGGCATACCTTTAGTTAAAAGCTTGGGGATCTTAGCCGAGCAGACAGAAAAACCCGCTTTTAAGAATATAATCTTGTCGGTTGAGAAAAACATTCAGTCAGGGAACAGTTTAGCTGATTCCTTCTCGGCTTATCCACAGGTGTTTTCTCCTCTGTTTGTCAATATGGTGGGAGTCGGAGAATACAGCGGGAGCTTGGATATTATGCTTTCACGTTTGTCTTCTTACCTGGAGAGTTACAATACTTTGGTCGGTAAAGTTAAGTCGGCAATGATGTATCCTATTGGGATAGTCGTTGTTTCTGTCGTTGTGTTAGGTATTATATTTACTTTTGTAATTCCCGGATTTAAAAGTATTTTTGATTCTTTAGGGGCAGACCTGCCTATGCCTACCCAGATTATTATAAATATAAGTAATTTTGTTAAATCCTACATCTTTTATATCTTAGGGGGGATCTCTTTTATTTTCATGGGTTTAAAAAAGTTCATTTCTACTCCTAAAGGCGTGTGGTTGATGGAGAAAATAGAGCGCAAAATGCCGGTTTTAGGAGACCTTTACAATAAGATGGTTTTAGCAAGGTTCACAAAAACCCTGGCTACTTTGGTGAGAAGCGGTGTTCCCATACTTAACGCTTTGGCTATTTCGGGCAAGACTTCCGGAAGCATGGTTTTAGAAACAAATATGGATAGCGTAAAAGACGAAGTTTCCAAAGGGAAGAAAGTGGCTGACTGTATGAAAGAAACCGGCCTTTTTCCGGTTATGGTTGTAAGTATGGTCGGCGTAGGAGAGGAGGGCGGTGATTTAGCCGGAATGTTAGAGAAAGTAGCCGCTATTTATGAAGAAGATGTTAACGCCGCTGTTGCCGGATTACTGTCACTGTTAGAACCTTTAATAATTGTCTTTTTAGGAGTCGTTATTGGCGGGATAGCAATTAGTTTATTTCTCCCGGTATTCAAGATGTCCCAGTATGTGCATTAAGGCTTGCGTAATTATGACTGGAGTTTTCCCATCTTTTTGAATCACCAAGAGACAAGAAACAATAACCTTAGCCAAAATAAAACAATGCATAAATTTATACCTAAATTATGGGGAATGTCCAGATAATTATG
>CAZSRG010000101.1:0-3330 GCA_964609315.1 uncultured Planctomycetia bacterium | reverse complement strand
ATACCCTCATACCCTCACGGGCACAGGCGGGCACAGGCAATATACAAATAAATTCCAATATTCAATCACCAAACATAATAAACTCTGTTAACTCTTATTATCTTTTTTGGTTATTTTCCGCCAGAGGCGGACTCGCCTTTGGCTAAGGTTATTATTTCTTGTAGATTGGTTATTTAATTCCTGACCTTTCTCCTGCGTCTAACTATTTCTATCTTTGTCATTACTCTGATAGATGCTGCTCTTTTTTCTTTCTTATTTCTTCCACTGCCCAGACAAATTTCAGTATTATCTGATTCAAAGTATTAACTGTTAAAATTAAAGGCGCGGCAATACAATTAACTGTCATTGACAGTAAAGCTATGCGGGAAGGAAGCTTAGAAATCGACTCTAACTCCTCAACCCCTACTGTTTTTTCGTCTATAATCCCGCCTTTTATCTGAAAGGTTTCATTCTCTTTCTTAAAATCAAAAAGGACCTTAGCTGTATCAACTAAAGCTCCGGTCATAGAATAAACAATCCCTGTCTCTTTAGTCAAAAGGCTATTTATATCTCCTTCAATATTTGAAAAAGCTAATTTCATTAAGCGGTTGCGCGAAACTAAAAGTTTGGCTTGTCTATCTCTTAAAGATGAACGGAGAATATTCAAATTTCCCGAGTCTATACCCTTAAAGTTAATAAAAAAGACGGCTTCTGAAGACTGCCTGTTTTTATCTATAAGGCTAATTATTCTTTCTTTATAAAACCTGCCTATTTTAATCATACCTGTAACTCCTTAGGTAGATTAACCTTTAACCCCGGGCTCATTGTTAACGAAAGGGTTATTGACTGAATAAACTTTCCTTTGACAGACTGGGGTTTCGACTGAATAAGGCCTTTAATGAAAGCTGTTATATTAGCAACTATCTGGTCTTTTGAAAATGATACTTTTCCCACTCCTGTATTTAAAGCTCCGGATTTATTCATTTTAAAATCAAGTTTCCCGCCTTTGGCATCTTTGACTGCCGAAGATAAATTGTCAGTAACACTTCCGGTTTTAAGCGAAGGCATAAGCCCTCTGGGGCCTAAGGTCTTTCCCAAACGGGAGACATTCTTCATCATAGAAGGGGTAGAAATACAGCAGTCAAATTCAACCCATCCTTTAGAAATTTTATCTATCAATGCCTGACTCCCAACAAAATCAGCGCCTGAATTCTTTGCTTCCTGTTCCTTCTCGGCTTCACAAAAAACCAATACTTTTCTCTCCTTACCTGTCCCAAAGGGAAGTTTACATGATCCCCTGACCATCTGGTCGCTCTTTTTCGGATCCACTCCTAATTTAACGCTTACTTCAACGCTCTGGGCAAATTTCGCCTTGGGCATATCTATAAGCTGAGACACAGCTTCATCTAAAGTATAACTTTTATCTAAATCTACTGAAGCCAAAGAATCCTTATAGCGTTTCCCTTTTTTTGCCATAATAAAATTTAACCCGAAATTTGCATTAGAAAGTACTATTTTCTACCATCTTATAAAAGCTATACGGTTATGAGAGCAACTTGCGAAATAACTTAGGCCTTTCCATTAAAAGATATAAGCAGGCCTATCCTCTATGAAAAGCGCATGCAAATTTCTTAGGTAACTCCAGCCTTATCCGCTTCTTCCCTGCTTTTAGCAGGGGAAAAGTGAAGCCTGCCCTCCGGGCAGATTTTTCTAATGAAAAATATGGGTTTAATTAGACTACTCTACTTTTATACCCATACTGCGGGCAGTCCCCGCGATAATTTTGACAGCCTGAGATAAATCCTTTGTATTCAAATCCTCAGCCTTCTGCTTCGCTATTTCCTTTAAGTCTCTATTGGAAACAGCACCGATGAATTCCTTCCCCGGTGTCGGCGATGCTTTAGCCAGATTAGCCGCGCGTTTTAACAAAACCGAAGCGGGCGGGCTTTTAATAATAAAGTCAAAACTCCTGTTTTCATATACATTGATCACTACCGGCAAGATAAGCCCGTCTTTATTCCTGGTCATATCATTAAAAGACTTGCAGAACTGCATGATATTTACTCCGTGCTGGCCTAAGGCCGGCCCTACAGGAGGCGCAGGATTAGCGGCCCCTGCCGGTATCTGAAGTTTAATCTGAACTTTTGGTAATTTCTTTTTTTTAGCCATAAAAACCTCTATTTAAAAAAACCAAAATCCCAATACTACAAATACTACCAAATAAATTCAAAATCAAAAAATGAGAACAATACACATCTTTATCTTTTGAATTTGGGATTTGGGATTCATTTTGGATTTGGTAATATTTATATTTGAGATTTAGCGCCCTTTCATTACACCCAACATTTCGTCTAACATAACAACACCTAAATGACAGTTTATTATTTATAAACGAACTCTATATTTTCTCAACCTGCCAAAATTCCAATTCCACAGGAGTAGAACGCCCAAAGATTGAAACTGATACTTTTAGCTTTCCTTTGGGAGAATTGACCTCTTCTACTTCTCCGTTAAAATTAACGAATGCCCCTTCAATAATCCGCACACTTTCTCCCTTTTCAAAAGCGACTTTTGGTAAAGGTTTATCCTGAGTCTCCTCGGATTTTTGCATTATACGGTTTACTTCCTCATCAGAAATAGACGACGGCTCGCGTTTAGCCCCAATAAAAGAAGTAACTCCCGGGGTTTTTTTAACAAAAAGCCAAGTCTGGTCGTTCATCTCCATATGTATAAGCAGGTATCCGGGAAAAAACTTTCTTTCTAAAACCTTGCGTTTCCCTCTTCTAACTTCTGAAACCTGTTCAGTAGGAACAATTATATCATCAATCAGGTCCGCAAGCTTCCGGGAAATTATCTTTGCCGTAAGGTTAGCTTTTACCTTATCTTCAGCGCCGGACAATGTATGTATAATATACCACTTCTTCACAATACCTTCCTCAGCTTATAAGGATCTTGAGCATTTTCCCCAAAAGGATATCCGCCGCCCATATAAATAAGGTAAGCAGTGTTGTACCGAACAAAACTACTAAAGTAGCATGAAAAACTTCTTTCTTCGTTGACCAGGAAGATTTACTCAGTTCCAGATAGACTTCTTTGAAAAAGAAAGGTATCCTTCTAAAAAAATTTAAAAACTTCATTATTTCTTAATCCAGGCGAGGCAGGAGTTGAACCTGCAACCCCCGGTTTTGGAGACCGGTGCTCTGCCAATTGCGCTACTCGCCTAAAAAGGCTGACTCCCATTTTTAAAAATCCGGACTAAAACCCAGATTCAGCGCCTAAAATTGAAAAATGAACTACCTCGCAGCAAGCTATGAGGTATCAAAAACTTTTCCAAAAAAGGAAACGCAGCAA
>CAZSRG010000100.1:0-3479 GCA_964609315.1 uncultured Planctomycetia bacterium | reverse complement strand
TTATCTTGTCGCTAAGACTAAAGGTAATATTTATTATAGACAGTTTGGCTACACTGAGAATGAAGATGGAATGGTTACATATATTGATCCCTTGGACAGCAAACAATACTCACGGCATTTTTTAAGTGAGAAAGAGCTGAAAGGTATCTTTAGACAGTTTGATGCCACAGCTATTGAATTCCACCAAGAAAGATTATACAACGATAGGCATAATTCGAGTTTGGTAACAATGGTATGGAGTAAAAAGAACCTTTCCGGCAGAAAAGAAGAAACTTACGGTAATTACCCAATAAAGGCAAGTTCTTCTATCTCTATAAGCAGCCGGTTTGTATATGATAATTATTTTGAGCTGGTTGCAGAAATTATAAAAGTTCTTTTTGAAGCGAAAGCGGGGTATAAAGAAGTTGATATCTATAAAGGCGAAAGCTTTATTTCTTGGGGTAAAAGAGAAATTGCAATAACAAAAACAGGCAGGAATATTAATGTGTTGGCTTTAGCTTTAATCGGTCATTCTCTTCTTCGCTGTCTTCAGAGTGAAGTTGGCCGAAACTTTCTGGCGGATGCTTATATAATAGGCAGTGTTGCGAATGGCGATGCAGGGGTAGCTTCAGATATTGATATGTATTTTATATTTAACGATTTATTATATAGATGGGATGAAGCAAATAATGTTCGCAGAAGGATATTTGAGTTAGAAAATATCTTTATCCAGAAACTGCGAGAAGAAGGCCTTAAGTATGATGATCTAAGCAGAGAAAAATTTATTGGTGGAGCAGGAATTGTTCCGGCCTCTTGTGATTACTACAAAGGTAATTTAGTAAAAAATGTTCATAGGCTTATCGTATCCTGGCTGATGGATGAAGAAAGAGGATATGTTAAGGAACTTTTAGAGACGTATCTTGCGATAGATTTGTCATTTGTAAAAGCTAATGAAATAGAAAATATTCGCCTTACTCCCTTAGCCAAAGTTTTGCTTGAATATCGGGTAGAATCCGGGATAGAGCAAGGGATGTTGTTCTTTATAAGGGCACCGCCTGAAGGCGTTGGAGAAATTCTGCTTACCGGAGAATTTACTAATTGGGTGCAAACCCGAAGAGGCGGAGCATTAAACTTAACTCGCATCAAAGATGGTATATGGGCTGTAATTGTTCCCTCAGAAATCTTACCTGCCAGAGAAAATTCTCACCAGTTTAAATTTATCGCTAAAATAAATGGCCGAAATATTTGGCTAAATGGTAATTATCCTGTAAACCTATCAGATACAAATCATAATTCTCTTATTGCTGTTACAGGAGATGAGATTTATTTCTCAAAGAAAGCAGCGCAAAAGAAGATAGAAAAAATAAGCGCTTCCTCGCCTTTAGCAAATAGAGAAAAGCCGCTTAATATCTTTTACTTATCTTCCGAAGTCAGTCCCTATTCCAAAGTGGGAGGGTTAGGAGATGTGGCCGGCAGTTTTCCTAAAGAATTGGCAAAATCAGGCCATAATGTATATGTAGTGAGTCTGTTATATGAAGGTATTTTAGGCAAATATCCTTTTGAAGAAACAGATATAAAACTGAGCATAGGTTTAGGGGAGAAGAAAGAAATAATCGGAGTTAATTTTACCCAAGATAAAGGGGTAAAGTATTATTTCTTATCGCATTCTTTACACTGTAACAAACCTTATTTAAATGGATTAGAAGACCTTAAGTATATAAGACAGGATCTTTCTCAAAAAGGAATTTACTTTGAGAAAATAACCGAGAATCAGAAACATTTTCTGATTCATCGCATTTCTTTTGAACAGACGACGCTTCTATGTAAAGGGCTATTAGAACTTATTATCCGATTAGGAATTAAACCCGACATTATTCATCTTAATGATTGGCAGGCTGCTTTGGTTTCTGTCCTTTTAAAAAGGCATCCTGATTATCGAGCCCAACCTATACTTAAAGAAGCAAAGACTGTCTTTACCATTCACAATGTTAACTGCCAGGGAAGATTTCATAAGTATTTTCTGACTGATATTTTAGGTTTGGATTGGGATGTTTTTACTATCGAAGGCTTGGAATACTATGATGACATAAGTTGCATGAAAGCAGGAATAAATTATAGTGACGTAGTCACTACTGTAAGCCCTACCTATGCTAAAGAAATAACTACTTTTCAATATGGAAAAGGTTTAGAAGGAGTCTTAAGAGAGATTAATAGTAAAGGAAGGTTAACCGGAATTCTTAATGGCCTTGACGAAGAATTTAATCCTTCTGTAAATAACTTTATTTCTCCTAATAATTACAGTTATGCGGATGCAAGAGAAGGCAAGAAAAAAAATAAGCAGGCTTTGTTAAAAATTTTAGGGATAGACGATGCAGATGTCTTAATCGCAATGGTATGCCGGCTTACCGCGCAGAAAGGGATAGATATTGCTGTGCCGGCGATAGAAGAAGTGCTAAGAGCTAACCGGAAGACGGGTTTTGTCTTTTTAGGTGAAGGAGAAAAGAAATACGAGAAGTCTTTGCTTGCTTTAAGAAAAGAATTTGGAAAGAAAATAAGGATAATTATTAATTTCTTGCCGGGGATAGCGATGCGTATCTGGGCTGCTTCCGATATTTTTCTTGTCCCTTCTAAGTTTGAACCCTGCGGGCTTACCCAGCTTATCTCTTTCAAATACGGGACTATACCTATAGTAAGAAAAACCGGAGGTTTAACTGATACAGTGAAAGATGTAAAGGAATTAGTCCGGAATGGAAGAGGGACGGGATTTGTTTTTGAAGAATATTCCTCAGAAGAACTTGCCTTAACTATTCAGAGGGCTCTTGAGATGAGGGAATTAATACCTGAGCGGTGGTTTAGTATCGTAAAAGAAAATATGCAAAAGGATTTTTCCTGGCATAAACCAGCTAAAAAATATGAAAAGCTCTATAGGGATATATTAGAAGGAAAAGAGAATAGCCGCAGTGCGCAATCTACTGTTAGCAGCCCAATGATAAATTACGAGGGACGAAGGATGAGGGACGAAGGACGTATGGACAGGGCGCTAGGCAATACGCATAGTGCAACTTGTCCTCCGAAGCCTTGGCGAAGGATGATATGCGACACGCAAGAAAAATCCAGCAGTCCTGTCTCTGTTGAGACCGCCCTTAAGGCAAGGATGACTTCTGAAGGAAATATAGCGCTTGAGGGAGGATGGTTCAACAAGAGGTATCTTAAGCGGCTCAGCAGGCAGTTTAAAAAGGTATTCAAAGAGCTTGATGATGAGGGCTACGAGCGGCAGGTAAAGCTGGTAGAAGAGGAATTTTACCTGAAAACAGGCCGGGAAAATTATGAAGTCTATTTTAATGAAGAGGAGAAAGTCTGTTTTGATATAGCCCTTTTAATCCCGGATGAATATTCCTGGTTTAAAGAGGCAGTGCTTTATCTGCAGTTAAAACATAAGCTTATTCACCTTGTATTTATGCCGTTGGAGGTTTCTGATGAGCTTAAGCCGCTAAAACAAT
>CAZSRG010000099.1:0-3512 GCA_964609315.1 uncultured Planctomycetia bacterium | reverse complement strand
CACCTACGAGGAGTCCCTTCGGCCGCCTCGTAGGTGTTCCCGGCCGCCCCGCTTTTCCACCTCAATCAACAGCACCTTATTACACTTCGTAAGTGCAACAAAAGACACTTAGGTTATTACTGTTCCCTAATCCCCGGTTTTAACAAGTTAAGCGCGTTTTCCCGCGAGAAAACGTTTAAGTCTAGGGGCTTCTCCAAAGTTATTAGCCATTCGCTATCACCCAGTCGTGGCTTTTAGCTCTTGGCTGTTAGCTCCCCGAAGGAAAATCAAAGATTTCCTACGGGGCAAGCATAGCTCCTTTTGGCTCTTAGTTCTTGGCTATTAATGAACGTCTTCCATTTGAAAACAAGAAGCTAAATACAACGGATACCGGTGAACTTTATTAACCGGATCAATGGAAAGGTTATTCGCGCTAAAAATTGTCCTGTATTTGGGACTATACTTTTGAGCAAAAACTTTTAGGCTCTTTGCCTGAGTTACCCATCCCGACTTAATTTCAACAGGCAGGACATCCCCGTTAATTTCTCTTAAGAACTCTACCTCCGCGGATCTTTCTTTCCAACAATACAGATCCTTCACTCCCGAACAAACGAATTCCTGAGCAGCAAAATTTTCCGCAAAGTATCCTTTGTAGGAACCATATTCATACTCAATGATAGACTTTGGAGACAAGTCACTTAAAGCTCCTAATAGGCCGACATCGAAAATATACAACTTAAAACTGTTTTCCGTAGTATGCGCGGAAAAAGGGAGCTGTCCGCTATTAACAATACGCGCTTTTATAACAAGGCCGGCTGAAACCAGCCAATCAATACTTCCTGCTAATCTTGAATACCTTTTAATTCCAGGAATAACCCCTCTAAACTTAAACTTCCCCGCGGAACCATCGTGTTCTCTGGCCAGCTGAGAAGGAACATTACGCCATAATCTTTCAATATGCATAGCATTCTGTTTACCGGAATGTTTTGCTATGTCGGCAATATAAGTTAATAGTAAATTATTTTGTTTCTCTCTTACTTTTTGCAAGGCAGTAAATAAATCATCTTTATACTCTACAAAGGTTTTAACAATTTCCGGAAGGCCTCCTGTCACAAAGTATATTTTTAATTGTTCCCAAAGATGAGTATGAATGATATGAGGTATGGCCTCTGTTTTCTTGCGGCCTCGAAGAAATTCAAATGATTTTATATCCCCCACCCCTTCCAAAAATTCTTCAAATGACATAGGAAACATGTTTAAAAATTCGACTTTCCCAACAGGAAAAGATTCATCAGAGAGCTGGACTCCCAGCAATGAACCGGCAGAACAAATAGCCAGCTCAGGCAACTCTTCCTGAAAATATTTTAGGCTGGTTAAAGCCCTGGGAATATTCTGAATTTCGTCAAAAATAACAAGGTCATTTTCTTTATCGATAGAGGTATTAAGATAAAAACTTAAATCCCGAAGTATATTTTGAGGTATAAGGTCCCCTTCAAAAATTTTGCCCAATTCTTTATATTTCTCAAAATTCAGATAATGAACTTGAGAAAAATGTTCTCTGCCAAATGCCTGAAGAATATAAGTCTTTCCCACCTGACGCGCTCCCTTAAGAATGAGAGGTTTCCGATCTTTCTTATTCTTCCACTCTACCAACTTATTCCATATATTTCTTCTCATAATCAAATTATGCCTTATTTACACACTTTTTGCAAGGACTTTTTGTAATTATTTTGCACTTATTGGCACGTCTTTTAAACACGGATAAAACTGGCTCATAATTTTTATACCATTCTTAAGCCATTCTCACGCCAAGGCGCTGAGATTTTAAATCTACAAGAAGATCCGCTCTGAATTCCTCATAGAATTTTATGTCATTATAAACAATAGTAACAGATTCTCAGTCGTATACTCTCTTTACCTTGGCGCCTTCGCGCCTTGGCGTGAGGAAAGGGGTCAAGTCCCCTACTCCGTTCTCCTATTCTGTTCTCTAATGCCGTCCAATTTACTCATAACATAAGACCTGACTCTAATATTTTTTATTCTGTCTAACCAAGCCTCCGCTTTTTTAAAGCTAAACTTTTTTGAGAAACGCAATTCGGGGAAATATTCAAATTGTTTATTCTTATAAGCTGATAGATACAGACAATCCACCAATGCTTTCTCCGGTTTCGCGATGAGAAAGTTCCCAGATCCTTTATACCAATCAAAACCCGCGAAGAAAGCAGGAGCTATATGATGTGCTGAAAATACAGCAAGTTTAGTAGAAATTGTTCTCGTATGAGCAGTAGAAGCCAAAGTAATTTCCTGAGGAATCTGTTCTATTATTCCGTATGAATGCAAAGCGCTGACAAAAGAAACATAAGCACGGCCTAATGGAAAAAGAAAAGGAATCACAGAATAAGCGTTTAGTTTCTGGCTGGCAGAATCCGCCCATATGCCTTTATATATTCTTAAGGCCGCTCCCTGCTTTTGAAGAAAATTCAAACTCTGGACAACGGCTGAAGAAGATTTCCCGGATACCGCGGAAAGTTCTCCGGTTGTAAATACCGGTTTGTTTAATTGCCTAATATAATATAGAATAGACTGTCTGCTCATATCACTACTGGACTTCTTCAATAAAACGATCTACTTTTAATAAAATCTCATCCCATACGGATTGACGTTCATAATTCCCTTTATCTTCCGAAGGAAGATATACGACTACTGTATCGCGAAATTGTTTAAAACTTACTTCATATAGACGGTCTCTGGCTTTTTTTATATCCGCGATATTCAGTTTATTATCTTCCCTCTTGAAAGACGGCGAATACTGAGAACTCAAAATATATAAATCAAATATATCCCTCGGCTGAATAACCGCTCGGCGGCTTAAAGCATTTATTTTTTGTAAGATTGCCGAAAAAATATCATAATGAGAAACTACTAACGGATTAAGCTTATACCGGCGCAGAACAGGATTTAATACCGTTTGTATCAAAACTTTTCCTTTAAAGCCGCGGCGGGAAAATTCAACCTTAGTATAAAGGTCTTCTCCGGCAAAAGTTAATAAATGTATTTTGAACCGTTGAGTGGTTTGTGTTTGCTTTGCTCTGGTAATATCCGGAGGAACAACTTTCTCTATACCAAAAGAGTTAAGATTAGACTGAAAAGAGGAAGAATTTAGTATCCCCATTACCACCTCTTTTAAAAACTCAACGCTGATAGCTTTGGTATCTAAATCCATATCTTCCGAATAACGGATACTATTAAAGAAAAAACGCATATTGCATCCGCCTTTCAGGGCATAAGACTCCGCCCTTGTCCTGAAAGCAAGCCATCTTAAGAACTCTAAATGGAATATCTCTCTCAATTGTAAAGGATTATATATTATCTCTTCCATAAGTATGTATTATAACTTAGATATAACTAAATATCAATACAAAGAGAGGACTCTTAGCTCTTATAGACACGGATATACACAGATAAGAGACACGAATCAACACGAATTTAATACACTAATTATCACGAATTTAATACACTAAAAACACTAATTT
>CAZSRG010000098.1:0-3512 GCA_964609315.1 uncultured Planctomycetia bacterium | reverse complement strand
ATTATAAAGAATAACTCTTTGATACCCCGTAGCTTGCTGCGGGGTAATTCATTTAGGGAATTATTACATAAAACAGAGCTGTAAGAACACAATCAGCTGTAATAATAAGGATAAAAGACCTGACTACAGACTTAATTACCGATTTTCCTACACCGGTTGCCCCTCCTGAGGAATTAAAGCCCTCATAACAGGCAATTATCCCTATTATGCTTCCGAAAACAAAAGCTTTTATAAGCCCGCTGGCGATATCTTTGAAAGCCAAAGCCTCCATGCTCATACGGAGGTATAAACTCAAAGATAGGTTTAGTTTTGTTGCTCCCACAATATACCCGCCTAAGATACCTATAAAATCCGCGTATAATACCAATAAAGGCAGGGTGAAGATTAGAGCCAGAAATTTCGGGACAACTAAATAATCAACCGGATTAGCGGCTAAACTTTTTAAAGCGTCAATCTGTTCGGTAACTTTCATAGAACTTATCTCGGCCGATATTGATGCCCCGCTCCTTCCGGCAATAATCAGAGAAGTCAAAACCGGGCCTAATTCCCGGGTAAGAGACAAAGCTACCAGAGAAGCTATGTATATTTCCGAAGAAATCCTCTGCAGCTGATAAGCTGTCTGGAAAGCTAAGATTATTCCGGTAAAAACCGCGACTAAAGATACTAAGGGAAAACTTTCAATTCCCAGTGAAATCATCTGGGAAACAATATTTTTTATCCGTTTCTTCCCGAAGACAATCCAATGCAGGGTATTAATAAATAACATCCCGACTGCTCCGAAATAGGAGATGAACTTACTTGTCTTTTTAAACATAATTCCTAAAACTCAATTTTTCTTCCCATTAAAGAGGAAGAAGGTGTGTTTCCAACTTCAAGGTTAAGAAAACTGTCATTGCCTATCCTATACCTAAAGGTATCGGCTTTGTTTGATAAAGTAAAAAAACTTCTCATGTCAGATTTCTTTTCGTTAGAAAAAAGAGAAGAAAAGCTTAATCGGTAATCATCTTTTCCCGGAAGATGAAAATTACTGTAAGGAAGCCCGTAAATATCGGCGATATTAAAACTTCCGGTTATATTTAAAGGGATATTCCCTATCATAGAATATGAGTTCGTAAAGCTGATCCAGGGATACACTCCCTTAAAGTTTAGGGATACTTTATCAAACTGGTAATTTTCCAGCATTCCCTGATAAGCTTCCATTTTGCCGGAAATTAAGATGTTTTTAAATGTCCCGGAAATGTCTATCCCTCCGCGGAAACTTCCCTGAAAAGGAAAAGCTTTTATTCCCCAAAACCGGTTTACATCTTTCAGGCTTATCCCTTTAATATTTAGATGCAGGTTTATTTTGGAGGCCTGTCCTGAAAGATTAATTGTCCCGCTTAAAACGCCCCACTTTGTTCTCAGATAACTGATGGTTAGAACATTATTTCTGTCAACGGCATAGGCGGACACGGTTTCTTTATCCATACCGGCCGCGGATATCACACCGGGATTAATTTCTATAATTAGGAAACTATTTGTCCGCTTGATAACCCCGCTGATATCAACAGTAAGCTTTTTACTGTTCCAGGTTAAATTGTTAAGGATTATACGGAAAGGATAGATAGAATTGTTTAAAGGGGAATGATTATTGAAACCGGCTGTATTAGAAATATCTTTTTTGCTAAAATAAAACCTTCCGCCGGAATTCTTGTTTGAAGACAGAATTTTGTTTGATGAAAAGGAATATTCCTCCGCGGGAAGAAGAAAGGCGGCCGCTCCAAATAAAACAACAGGTATTGTTTTCACCAATTGCCGGAACAACTTAAGAAAAACCTGTCTGTTTTTCTTAAGTGAGTGTTTTAAAAAAGGCATTATCCCGATTAAGGACGAGAACAGATCGTTTGTCATTCAAAATTAAGAGTCCCGTTCTTGGATTTTTTAACTTTTATGACTGCCGGCTTATTCTTGTCAGGGTTTTCTTCTATTCTTTGTTTAAACTTTCCGGATATTATCTCTTCAGCTAAGGGATCTTCTAAGAAACGCTGGATTACCCGTCTTAAAGGCCTTGCCCCAAATACAGGGTCAAACCCTTTTTCTACAAAAAACTCTTCCGCGCCTGAAGAAAGTTCTATTACAATATTCTGTTCTTGTATTCTTCTGTTAACATAACCGAGTTCAATGTTTACGATTTTCTTTAAGTCTTCTTTGGAAAGAGGCCTAAACACAATAGTTTCATCAAGGCGGTTAATGAATTCCGGCTTAAATGTGCGTTTTATTTCCTCTAAAAGTCTTTGTTTAATTTCTTCATAATTGGTTTCATCTTTGGCTTTTGAAAAACCCAACGACCCCTTTTTTTTCAGGATCTCAATTCCGATGTTAGAAGTCATAATTAATATAACATTGCGGAAATCCACCTTACGGCCGAAACTGTCGGTAAGCCGGCCTTCTTCCAATATTTGAAGGAGCAGGCTGAAAACATCAGGATGGGCTTTTTCTAATTCATCTAAGAGTACTACCGAATAAGGCCGTCTCCTGACACGCTCGGTTAACTGCCCGCCCTCCTCATATCCGACATATCCCGGAGGAGCCCCGATTAAACGGGAAACATTAAACTTTTCCATATATTCTGACATATCTATTTGAATCAAGGCATCTTCATCTCCAAAAATAAATTCTGCCAGAGCTCTTGCTAACAGGGTTTTACCTACGCCGGTAGGGCCCATAAAGACAAAAGACCCTATCGGCCTGCGGGGGTCTTTTATGCCGGAGCGCGAACGCCGCAAAGCTTTAGCAATTGCCCTTATAGCTTCCGACTGCCCGACAACTCTTTCTGAAAGGGCATCTTCCATGCGCAGGAGTTTCTCCGTCTCCTTTTCTTCCAGGCGGAAAAGAGGTATCCCCGTCCACTGAGAAACCAGTTTAGAAATATCTTCAGCGGTAACCTGAGGCATTATTTTATCCCTCTCTTTTGACCATTCTTTACGTTTCTGTTCTAACTGGAACTTTAATTCCCTTTCCTGGTCCCTCAATTTAGCCGCGCTTTCAAAATTCTGCTGGTTAATCAGCGCTTCTTTCTCTTTAGTTATAGTTTTTAGTTGTTTTTCTATATCTTTTATTAACTGGGGAATTGTCAGGACTTGAATCCTGGCTTTAGAACCCGATTCGTCAATTAAATCCACCGCCTTATCCGGCAAAAATCTTCCTGAAAGGTAACGTTCTGACAATTTGGCGGCTGCTTCTAAAGCTAAATCTGTAAATTTAACCCTGTGGTGAGCTTCATACCTGTCACGCAGGCCTTTCAATATTTCAATTGTTTCATCTATCGTGGGAGGTTCAACTATAATAGTCTGGAACCTGCGTTCCAAAGCCGCGTCTTTCTCTATATGTTTGCGGTACTCATCTAAAGTTGTCGCGCCTATACATTGTATTTCTCCTCTGGATAAGGCCGGTTTTAGGATATTGGAAGCATCAATAGCTCCTTCAGCAGCTCCGGCGCCTACTAAAGTATGCAGTTCGTCAATAAAGATGAT
>CAZSRG010000097.1:0-3777 GCA_964609315.1 uncultured Planctomycetia bacterium | reverse complement strand
TCAATTCGGCTATAGACTTTTTCTTCGAAAAAGTCTAAGTCTCATTGATTAAACCGCCAATAATAAAACAAGATACAATCACCAAGAGACAAGACACAAACAATATTCAGTCTGCAATAACCAATCACCAAATATCATTATTAATGTAGGAAATGGCTTCTTGATCTTTGTTTGGTTATTTGAATTTGGCTATTGATAATTGCTTGGTTATTGTCTTTTGCCTGTACCCGCCTGTGCCCGTAAGGGCATGAAAGTATTAAAGTATATCTTGGTTATTGCGGCATAAATTTTTAACAAAGCTGTATCACTTCTTTACGGCCGATTTTTTAAACATTTTTACTCTTCTGTCGCCGTACTTACGGTCAAAAACGCAAGGAAGGTTTTCACATTCCGCGTCTTCCTTATAAAAACCCAGAGAAACTATGAATCCAGAAGGCTCTAATATATCATAGGCGCTAAGGGTTTTCAAGGACTTTGTCAACTGGCCCTGATTATACGGAGGATCAAGAAAAATCAGGCTGAATTTCTTCCCTGTCCGCTGAAAATACTCCACGGCTGAAAAAGCATCTTTGGAATACACCTCTGCCTTAGATAAAAGCCCCAATCCTGACAAATTCTTACGCACAAGAAAAACCTGCCGTTTATCCCTATCAACAAACCAGGATTTACCGGCGCCCCAGGAAAGAGCCTCTATCCCCAAAGACCCTGCCCCGGCAAAGAGATCTAAGACATCTTTCCCCCGGACTTCATCAGAAAGAAGGCCGGACAAAACCTCTCTTATCCGGGACTCAACAAGCCTTAAATGCTTTAAGGTAAATATCTCTCTTGATTTAAGCTCTCCGGCAGTTATTTTCATAAGAAGCCATTTCTTAGTTTTCTGCCTATCTGCTTGCCCCATGGGAGCAAAACGACTTTACGGAATTCTCTGTTGTCTATTTAAGGAACCGGCCTATTCCCAATTTCGATGCCTGACCCCTTATTTTGCTACCTGCTGTATCATATGCTCTTCGGCGTATATCTAATTTCTCAGAACCAAAATTAACAATATAGCCTAATTTATAATCTGTGCCCTTTAGATAATAATAAAGCTGAGTTTCGTATAGCCTTGGCATATTATCTACTGCTTTTAGCTCAATAATTATCTTCTCATCCACTATAAAATCCGGGACATATATTCCAACTTTTCTATCGCGATAAGTTATTGGTATTTGTTTTTCTTCTGTGAAATTAATCTTATTACTCTTAAATTCGATTGATAATGCCTTATGATAAATAGATTCTTTATAACCCTGACCGAGTTCGTTATAAACACTATAAAAACAACCTACTATACCTTGTAAGCTAAATCCTTATATAATAGATTTTTCTGATAAATTTTCTTCATCTCACATTCGCGTAAATTAGCGTCTTTAACATTCGCGCTCATTAAAAGAACAAAGTGTTACTTAGAAGCCCTGCCGACAAACGCGCCCGCCAAAGTAGCGGGAACGACCGGTGTGAGCGCTAGCGGCATCGCTGCGGCGAGATACCCGCGCGTAGAGAGCGGAGATAAGCCACGACCCGCCCCGAAACCCGGAGCCTGAAGCTCCGGTAACTTCGCCTGAACTGTACCCCGGCCAGTCAGATATATCAGCATTACCGTTTGTAGACAGTTCGCCGTTCCCATTCGTCCCTAAGAAATTCCTGCCGGTAGAATTTCCTATTGTAACCGCCCTCTCCCAATTATTCCCCGAGAACTCCATTATCCCGTAATACCCCGCTCCAGCCTGAACCCGGTTTGTGGCTGACTCTGCCGCGAACCCGGCTCTTAACGGCCCGTTGGGATTATAGGAACTGCTGTAATAATTACACAAGCCGTTGCCGTTCTCAGTTACCCCTTCAGTTGATGTCCCTGAACCGCTTAAAGTATTAGCTTCGGTAATATCTGTTGTCCCCCAGGCGTATTCTCCATAAACCGCGCTGTTTGTGCCCCGGCAGGCTTTCTCAAACTCAAGCTCAGTCATAGGCCTTAATGCCGCCCAGTCAGCGAAAGCCGCCAAATCCATCCAGCTTAAGTAATTCATTGCTATCCATTCTCCGTCTGTTGTCTCATCGCCTGTCCCGTCATCGTCAAAATCACAGACAATCGTAGAACCGTCAGGAGTATAAAGGCCGTTTCTATAAGATACGGTGTCAGCATTCGTCATTACATATTTTGTCGATGTCATAGTGACTGTGCGGGTAGATTTCTGGGTTGAGGTCAAGGTATTCAAAAAGTCCCGATACTGGCCCTGGGATATTTCATATTTCATTATGTAGAAAGCAGGGTATCCATTAGGCCAGCTGGTATTTCCGGTAATCCCGTTATCCCCGTCAACGCCAATAGGCGTAGTATCTATATCATCGTAAATATTTGTATCACAGGTAATATCTTTGCTGGCGGTAGTAATCTGGACCGCGGTGTTGTCCACCCCGTTTTCATGAAAAGCATAAAGACTCTCATTTGATCCGTTCCCGTCGCCTATATAGAAACTCCCCTCCGGGACATAAACCATCTCAATCCCGAAAACTTTTATTCTGGCGGTATCGGTCGCGGACAATCCGTCTTGTCCCCAATCCCAGACTAACTGGACACCAGTTACGCTGAGCGTGCCTCCCCCTGTGGTTGACCTCTGGATAAAACATCCGTATCCTCCGCCGGCAGAAGTGGTATTGTCATCGGGAACAATTATATCAATGCCTGTCCCTGTTCCCTGAGAGTATCCCGAAGGGTTTGTATCGTGGTCAGCGGTATCAGTAGTTAAAAGGGTAGCGTGATGCCAGGTTGAGCCGGAATCTGTTGAATACTTCACAAACACCCAGGCCGCGTCGTTGTTAATTGAACCCTTCCAGGAATTATTCCAGGTAATATCAAACTGGACTTTTATGGTTTCGTTAGCGGTATCCTGCCCGGTCAAAGTAACATTGGAAACAGCCAAACCATTCGCGTAAGCAACAGGGGCCAGGCCCGCGCATTGACAGAAGACAGATAACAGAAAACAGATAGACAGACAACAGAAGACAGGTATTGTTTTCTTCATCATTTACCTCCTGCTATTTTTTAATACCCGATAACCAAGGGATACCCTTACGGGCACAGGCAAGATACAAACAACAACCAATAATCAAATACCAAGCATAAAACAAGTTTGAATTCTGGGCATTGGAACTTGAAATTTATTTGGTTATTGTTTCTTGGTTATTGTTTCTTTCAAAATCCAAAATCAAGAGAAGTCAGGCCTGCGCATTTTATTTGCTTTATTTGCTCTTAGCTCTTGGCTATTTGCTGTTTGCCACATCACATACAATTTCATATTTCAGATTGCAAATTTAAAATTATTTGAACTTGAATCAATATTAAATCTGAAATCTTAAATTATAAAGAGCATTCGCCGTTTGCTGTTTTTATTTAGCAATTTAACCATTTATCAAATCTTGAAACCTGCCCCCCATTCGTATATTTAGCAATTATACGGTTCTTTTTGCCATATCGATTATATAACAAAAACATAAAAATAAAAGCCCTGATTACTGTTCCGCCCCTCTTAACCCAAATAATGCGGTTAGCATTATTTGCCCGTCTGTGCCCGCAAGGGTATAGGGCCGGCCTTTCCATATTTTCCACTGGAAAATATGGAAAGGCCGGGATTACCTAAGGAAGAAATGCTGAGTGCTTTTTAGTGCAATTTCTATTCAACATAATCCTTTGATTTACCGGGTGTTATGGATAAATGGCTCTTCCAACAGCATTTTCCCGGT
>CAZSRG010000096.1:0-3858 GCA_964609315.1 uncultured Planctomycetia bacterium | reverse complement strand
TAAACCGCGGCTTGTCTTTAGCGGTCATTATTAAACTACCTATGCCTTTAGATAAACATTCATCCTCAATACTATGGAATTCTTTCTCAGATAAAGAATAATGGTCGGGATAAATAAAGTCCTCTGCTGTTTCAATACCCGAGAGCCTAAGTAAATCAATAAACCCCTGAGGATAGCCTATTGCCGAGAAAGAAGCTGATTTATTCCCTTTAAAGCTCTCTAAAGGAAAAACCCTGCCTGAAAAATCCCTGATGTTTTCAAACTCATACCTCCCGTAGAATATCTTAATAGCGGGGTTTAAGGCCTTAAGTCCATCTTCTAACCCGGGGTTATAACCGGTGTGCATAACCAAGGCCGCGCCCGCTCTTTTTATCCCTTTAAGAGGCTCTCTCAGGCTGCCGCGGGGAATAAGATACTTATTTTCAAACGGCCTTTTTCCGTTAACAAGAAGGATATCCAAATCCCTTTTTAGCTTCCTGTACTGAAATCCGTCATCAAGGACAGCTAAATCATACCCCCGGCAAATCCTCTCTAAAACCCGGTTCCGGTCCTTATCGGCAAACACTTCCACCGAAAAAGGAGAAAGTTCTTCTTTAAGCAATTCGGTTTCGTCTTTTCCATACCCCCGGGTTAAGACCGCGGTCTTTTTCTCTGAAGAAAAAAGGCCTGCTAAAAGAATCGCCAGCTGAGTCTTTCCTGTCCCCCCCCAGGTTATATTCCCTACACTTATAACTTTGATATCAAAACTCTTTTTAGAAAGGAATAAGTCCCTGTCATAAAGAAAATTTCTTAGAACAACGGCAGCCCCGTATAAAAGAGATAAAAAACAGAGAAAAGAGTTAACAATAGCCGCAGTAATTCCTTTCTTCCTGCCCTCAATCAAATCAAGGTAATAATTATAGGGATCAGGCCTTCGCATTTGCTGATTTTTAATTATTTTATAGAGGACAGGTTATAAATCTGTCCCTACACATTTTGACAATTTTAATTCTTCTTTCTTCGCGCGCTCTGTGCCTTTATGTGAAATCTCTCTTATTTCTTTATTATAACAAAGGCTAAATAAATTTTTTTATAATCTCAAAATTATCCATTGCTTTATTCCTGTACTTTTCAAGAACAGAGAAAGCCCTTTCTCCTAAATCCCTGCGGTAAAGGTTATCCTGAATGAGCCTTAAAAACGCCCCTTTAAGCTCATCTTCATTTGTTATTTCAACCGCGGCTTTACTCTCTAAAAACTTACGCTTTATATCTTCAAAATTAAACATAAACCTGCCGAATATCACCGGCTTAGAAAAAAGCGCGGGTTCTAAAATATTATGCCCTCCGTATCGGGCAATGCTGCCTCCCACAAACACTATATCAGCTAAGCTGTAAAAACAGACTAATTCTCCGGCAGTATCCAAGATAAAGATTTTTCTTTTTCCTTCTTCCTTCATCTCAGAAAAGGGCCTGCTTATAAACATCGGAGTAAACCCCATATCCCCTGCTGAGCGGTAAACTCTCCCTCTTCTCTCAATATGGCGGGGGCAAAGGAGTAAAGACAAATCAGGATAATCGCGAATAATATCCCGGTAATGCTTTAAGATAATTTCTTCCTCGGGGTAATGAGTGCTTCCGGCAACAATCAGAAGATTATCTTTTCCAAAGATTTCCCTCCATTTCTCCTGAAAAAGGTTTAATCTCTCCTTATCTACGGCTGTATTCACAAACTTTATATTCCCGGTAACCTTGACTCTGCTTTTATCCATACCTAAGCCTATAAACCTTAAAGCTGAATCCTCATCCTGAGCAGATACAAGGCTTACCTGCTTAAACAAATTAGGCATCAAACCCTTAACTAATTTATAATATTTATAGCTTTTATCTGATATCCTGCCGTTAAAAATTACTATTTTAGCCCTTAGCTTACGGGTAAAGAAATACAAGTTCGGCCAGAGCTCGGTTTCCATAACAAACAGGACTTGAGGTAAAATTATTTTGACTATTCTCTTTATAATAAAACTGACATCTAAAGGAAGATAAAAAATACAGATATCTTTGCTGTATATTTTTTCCGCTACTTCTTTTCCCTGAGGAGTAACCACCGAAATAACTATATCTTTACCGGGATAAGACTGTTTAATCTTCCGGACAAAAGGCTCGGCTGACTTAACTTCGCCCACGCTTACAGCATGAATCCATACCGGGTTCTTAAGCTTTCTAAGAAAAAGCCTTGTCTTAAGAGGCACAATTAACCTCTCTAAAAGCTCTCTGTTAACCCTTTTCCTGAAACTGTATTTTACAATATAGAAAAAAGAACTGATAATTACAGCTAAATCATATAAGGGAATAAACCATTCATACATAAGTTTAGGCTTCCTTTCTTAAAGGTAAAACTCCTATTCTGGGCCATTATGGAACTATTGTGAAACTCAATAGTTCCTGATTACAGAGATTAATTCCTGATTAAAATGATTGAAAACATTAGCTTTTTAATCGCTGCAATCTAAATTTAATCATATAAATCAGGCGCTGTTGCCATTATGCACCAGCGTCATTATAGAGATACTGGCCGGATAAATCAAGCTGTTTTGAACCTAACTCTAAGGCGAAATTGACTCACATTAAATGTTACCCAAATTAATTCCAAAAGGATTCGTTGACTCATAATTAATGTTACCGAAAATATACCTTCTGAAGGAGGATATTTTATGAGTCCACGAGCCAAAATGGAATATTTAGAAGCCTATCAAATGTTAAACAACATCCACACATAGAGACGCTATAGCGTGTTTATGTGTGGTTATGAAATGGTATCTAATCAAGCAGGGAAAAGATTATCAAACCTGATGCGGGCCGTTAGATGTGGGACGTCGAACGTCCCACATCTAACTCCTGACTTTGACACCATTTTATAACACGTTAATGAAAATTATCCGGACAAGTATTTCATAAATAAAACTTCCGAAAAAATACAGTGGAAGATCCTGTCCCGCCAAAAGCGCATCAATTAATAAGCTGTTCATCCTATATCCGCCTCTTCAAACTGATAATTCCGATTATCCTGCAAAAGGCAGAATATTGATTTCCTCATACTTTTGTCATCATCAACTATAATGACCCATTTCATATTATTATGTTACAAAAGCTTTTTTTATTATGCTATTTTATTCACCTCTGTCAAAATATTAGGCTGCGGCCCCTGATTACAACATGATATTATATATCATTCAGGCTTTCTGACCCTTTAGAAAAAGCCGCCGATCTTAATCATGGCTCCTTACTCGCTCCCCCTATGAAGGAAAGCTTTCCTATACTGCAAAAACTATTCTGAAACAAACTTCCACACTATAACACATAATCTTGCGGCCGCAAGATTATATGTTAAGAACAGTTTCCAACAATTTTAGAGAGAAGACCCTTTCATGCTATGTCCATCCCGTTAGCCCCGTTAGAAAGAATTTTTCTAACGGGGCGGCAACGGCGGCCCTCTCTAACAGAGTAAAGTTATGGAGAAAAAAACTCCAAGAAATATTCAATATTCACCCCGTCAGAGAACAAAGTTCTCTAACGGGGTTCACTTCGGCCAAAAGAACTCTTATCCTTATCTTCTGATGTAACTATGCGCCATAGACAAACAGCTAACACTGCGCAGAACCTTCAGACCCTTCGGGTCCCCTGAGACACTCCATAAGTGTCACAGATATATTTAATCTGAACTACCTACGAGGAGCCCCTTCGGGCCGCCTTATCGGCAAATCCTTCGGCCGCCTCGCAGGTAGATATAACTCGCCGTCCCCCATTGTTTGGAACGCGATACTCAATGCTCAATACGAGGAAGAACTCAATACTCTCTAATTCACGGAGAACAGGACACGG
>CAZSRG010000095.1:0-3941 GCA_964609315.1 uncultured Planctomycetia bacterium | reverse complement strand
AAATGCTGTTGAGATCGCAAAATGCTCATAATGCCCGGCAGCCTAAATAGTTACATTAAACAGCGGTTGTACTAAAGAGTACACAGCATTTTCCCCTTAGGTAACCCCGGCCTTTTACCCTTACGGGCACAGGCGGGCAAATAATGCTAACCGCATTATTTGGGTTAAGAACAGTTTCCAGCAATTTTAGAAGAAAAACCTTTTTAGGCTATGTCCACCCCGTTAGCCCCGTTAAGACAAATCAATGAGACGAAACACGTCCCGGATTTCTTGAGGCTGATACTGTATGTTTGTTTACACCGTCAATCTGGTTGGCATAGCTGCCGGATGGACAGAACAGCGCGCTGTCCGGGACAAGGGTGAAACCGAAGGCCTGGAGCAGATAAAGAATGTTGAAGCCATGCTCCCTTTCCCTTTGCTCGGCTTTGACTGTGACAACGGCGGTGAATTTATCAATCATCGCCTTTTAGATTAAAAGAGGAGGGAGAAGGCCTATTTTCAATTAGCTTTTACTGCACAGAAGATAAAGCCTGACACGCGGAACGATTAGCGGGAACAGCAGAGCCATACCTTACTACACCATCATCAGTTGTACAAAAATACCGCACACCTGTAACATTTGCCGTAACAGGACTGGCGGTAAGATAATAAGTTTGATTATCAGTTCCCACAGTAATGTCAGAAAAACTATAACCCGTTTTACTACAAGGAGGAACAGCACAACCTAACTTTCCATCTATATAAGGGGGAGTAGCGTTTCCCAAAGCATTTAAACTAGCCCCTGAGAACGCGCCGTTTGATGATCTCCAGCTATCCATCGCTGTAACAATGGTCTTTAGCCCCGCGACAGCCGCCGCTTCATTAGCAGTTACTCTTGCTCTCAGGAAGTTGGGGATAGCGATGGCAGCCAATGTGCCGATAATTGCCACTACAACCATAATTTCAACAAGAGTAAACCCCCTCTTTGTAAACATATTTTACCTCTCTTTCAGTTTAAGAATACCATCCCCGCCTGTCTATGTCAAGGCTATTGAAAAGAACCCTTATCAAGCTGTTTCTTGCCCCTGAAAAAGGAAAAATATCCAAAAGGATCCTAATCCTTGTCTAAAAACTTCTCCGGATTGTTAAAAAAATCTTTCAGCAAATAGTAAGCTTTCCTCGGTTTTTTTATGAATTCTCCGCCTTCCTCTTTCTCAAAAGATACTAATCCAAACCACTCTTCATTCATATTCAAGTTGCGGGGCGCTTTTATATCAAAATAGTAAGAGCCGTTTGACCAGCCGCCTAAAGTATCATGGTATAACCAGTGAGAACTATCCGCTTCATTGTGTTTCCACCACTCGTCGCTCCACTCAAATACTATCCCCCCTAAACAGTTTCCTTTACTGCTGTAAAAACCTGTATTCTTATAAATATTTACCCACTGGGAAAGAAGGAATTCCGCCTGGACATCCTGGTCTTCTTTTCTCCGGTAAGCGTTATAAGCATCACACCCCATTTCAGAAATCAGGACAGGCTTGTCAAAAATACGCCGGACAGAATTAAATATATTTCCAAAACGCTTCCCCCTGTAAAATATCAGAGCCAGCAAATCCACATCAGGGGCATACTTTTGGGCAGAATCCAAAGCGATTAATTCCCCGTTGCCTAAAGCAACCAGGTTTTTTTTGTCTATTTCCTTGATGGAAACAGCCAAATCATTTACAAAGCTGTAATAAATCTCCGCTTTCTTGTTTATCTTATCTGAAGGGTTATCTATCACGTCTGTTTCCGGACAGCTCCAGGAGTTGACTTTGCCGGAAAAAGAATAATTATTTTCATTGCCCAAATCCCAGATTAATATCCCCGGCTCATCTTTCAGGGCCTCTACCATATCCAAAACTTCCTCTTTTATCTTCTGTTGAAAAGATTGATTCCCGTAAAAAGGGCAGGGGTAATTCCAAAATCCCAGCCAATTGCCCATTACGGTATAAATACCCTTCTGATAAAATACTTCTATAACCTTTTTAGTCTGTTCAATGTCTTCTGACGGCTGATAGAAACGCACAGTATTAAATCCGGCTTTTTTCATAAGCTCCGCGTCTTTTGAGACTTTATCCAAATCCACCCAGAAATTATAGCTATAGCCTTTACCCGGCACAACCGGATGGTAAATAACCCCTTTGACAAGAAAAGGTTTTCCGTCAACAAAGAGTTGATACCCGCCGTCTCCTGTTCCTTTAATTTCTACATTAGCAGATTCCGCTCTAAAACAGGAGACAGACAGCAGAAGGCATAAAACAGATACAGAAACAGATAGTTTTTTTACTGATATCATTTAGCTGCTCCTTAACATAGGATACAGACAACGGAAAACAGAAGTCAGAATACAGAGGACAGAAAACAGATTACCTTACCGGGAAAAACCTTTGCCCGCCTACACGGATCCTTTTCACCCGCCTCTTCGGAAAATCCCAAATCCAAATATTACCAATACTACTAAATAAATTCCGATCCCAACCCCGACGTGAAGCCGGGGCAAGAATCCCAAGAAAACACATAGCTCCATTAAAAAGAACCTGCAGACACCTACGCGGAGTCTATTCAGCCACCGCGCAGGTGTTCCTTAATTTTTAATTATTTTATAGAGGACAGGTTTAAAACCTGTCCCTACCTAACGATACTTACTCTGCTTCGTACTTTATGTCA
Organism: uncultured Planctomycetia bacterium; assembly: GCA_964609315.1. GTDB lineage: Bacteria > Omnitrophota > Gorgyraeia > Duberdicusellales > Duberdicusellaceae > CAZSRG01. The sequence continues at coordinate 1,253 of CAZSRG010000095.1, read as the reverse complement.
TCTAAATAAAAAACCGCGCCTTCAGGGTTAACATCAGCATTGGTTGACCAACAGAACCCGCCGATTATATATGATAAATCTTTACCTCTCAAATCAACACTGTACTGTTTCCAGTTTTTAGTTAACACAACAGGCCCTATTCCGGCAGAATCTGAATCGGAATATTCTCCCATTATTCCGCCCATTTTGAATTCTTCAATGCGTTCTCCTCCGTTTTCTCCTCTGGCCCAGAAAGTAAGCTTTACAGCTCCGGTTAAATCCAATCCTCCGTCTTTTGACCCCCAATTGTTCGCGGGATTTTGCCAATACATACCGGCCCAGCGCGCGCCCTGAGAGGCTTTTGCCGAATAGGTTATTTTTAAGCAGGAAGAACCAGAATAAGGATTATTCTTCCAATTCCCGTCAATTTTCATATCCCCGTAATCACCCATCCAACCGGAAGCTATGTAATGATTATCCAAAGAACCGCCGTCAGCATAAACATAAAAAGGGAATTCAACTGTTTTTGATTCCGGAGTAAGGTTTGGATCAAATGTATAGTAAATATCGTCAAGATAAACAGCAGCTCCGTCAGCATCCTGATCAGCGGTGAAGATAACAGCGAATCCTCCGCTTATATACGACAAATCCAACCCTGCCAAATTGATTGAATATTCTTTCCAATCAGTAGTAAGCTGAATAGGCCCTATTTCTTTTTCTGAAGAATCCGGATAAGCTACGTCTGTCCCAATCCCAATTCCTCCAACTTTTACCTTATTTAGAACTTCTCCTCCTTTTGCTCCTCTGGCCATGAAAATCAGCTTGTTAAATCCGGTTAAATCAACTCCGCCTTTACGGTTTCCCCAGTTGTTCGGCGGTTTCTGCCAGTATATGCCAGCCCATCCTTTGCCGGAAGTACGTTTGGCAGAATAGGTTATTTTTATGCAGGTAGCCCCCGAAAAAGGAGATTCCATATTCTGGTCATCAAAACCTAAGTCGCTGGTATCGCCCATCCATCCCGAAGGCGCGAAATGGTTTGAAGGAGAAGTTTTATCCGTATAAACGTCAAATTTCTTTGCCGAAGGAACCCCTTCATCCTGCGAGTAACCTGAACTTAAGAATCCCATTATTCCCAACACAGTTAAGAGAGCCATCAATTTTTTCATAATCATACCTCCTCAATGAGGCCACAACTTATGGAATCCAAAGGATGACATAAGTTGTCTGGCCGAATTGATCCCGCCGAAGGTTGGAAAATTGTAGTAATAGAATTT
>CAZSRG010000094.1:0-3972 GCA_964609315.1 uncultured Planctomycetia bacterium | reverse complement strand
CCTTTTACCCTTACGGGCACAAGCCATACTTTTCCAGTGGAAAATATGGGGTCGGTCCTATACCCTTGCGGGCACAGGCGGGCAAATAATGCTAACCGCATTATTTGGGTTAAGAGGTAAATATGAAGTGCCGGCATTTTCCGCAAAAACAAGGTCTGTATGACTCCTCTTTTGAGAAAGATTCCTGCGGAGTGGGGTTTGTCTGTGATATTAAAGGCCGTAAATTCCACAGTATAATTCAGGAATCATTAACCGCTTTAAAACGGTTAGCTCACAGGGGAGCTATAGGGAATTATATCCTTGAATGGAACGATTTAGTTTTTCGCGGGCAGTGGGATAAAGCTTTACAGCTTCTTTCAGATTCCAACAACATTCCTGAAATAACCGGGCGGTTGTGCCCGGCATTGTGCGAGTACGCCTGTGTTTTAGGTATAAATGATGATCCTGTAACTATAAGAGAAAACGAGTTGGACATAATTGAATACGGGTTCAGAAACGGGCTGATTAAACCCCATGCGCCTAAAAAGCGTTCCGGCAAAAAAGCCGCGGTTATAGGTTCCGGCCCGGCAGGGTTATCTTTGGCGGCGCAGCTTAATTCAGCCGGCCATAAGGTTACGGTATTTGAAAAGGATGATAAGATCGGCGGTATCCTTCGTTACGGGATACCTGATTTCAAGTTGGAAAAATGGGTTCTTGACAGGCGGATAGATATATGGAAGAAGGAAGGTCTAGAATTTAAGACCGGAGTATATGCCGGCAGGGACTTTTCTGTTTCTGCCGATAGGCTTCTTAAAGAATTTGACGCGGTGTGTTTGACTATAGGGTCGCGTGTGCCACGGGATTTAAATATTCCGGGCAGAGAATTAAAAGGTATCCATTTTGCTATGGATTACCTTATCCAGAATAATAAGCGGGTTTCAGGAGAGAAAATCCCGCAGGAAGATTTGATAGATGCTAAAGGGAAAAGAGTCGTGATTATTGGAGGAGGAGATACCGGTTCTGACTGTGTAGGCACAGCTAACCGCCAGGGCGCGGTTTCAGTAATCCAGATAGAAGTCCTGCCCAAACCGTCTGAAAATAGGACTGAACAGTACCCCTGGCCTGATTATCCTTTGATTTTAAAGACGACTTCTTCTCATAAGGAAGGCGTTGTCAGGAAATGGTCTGTTCTCACTAAGAAATTTATAGGCGAAAAAGGCAGAGTCATCCGTCTTTCCTGCGTAAAAACGGAGTTTTTAAAAGATAAAGAATCCGGCAGGCAGGTTATGAAAGAAGTTTTAGGCAGTCAGTTTGAGATAGAAGCTGATTTAGTTATTTTAGCTGTGGGGTTTATTCACCCTGAGCATAAGGGGCTGGTAGAAGATCTTGGGTTGGAACTTGATGAACGAGGCAATATCAAAACAGGCGAAGATTATATGACTTCAGTGAAAGGCGTATTTTCTGCCGGTGATTCTCGGAAAGGGCAGTCTTTAATTGTCCGGGCAGTTTCAGAAGGACGAAGGTCTGCTCATTATATTGATTCTTTCCTTACCGGCAAAAAAAGCATCCTTCCTATTCTTTAATTTCCCAAACACTCTTGATGTGATAAAAACCTTGAAATAAGGCTGTTTATGATATAATAAATCACAGAGGCGGCTTGTTTATGGGACTGTCGCACCCTTACAGGCACAAGTACCCTTACGGGCACAAGCACCCTTACGGGCACAAGCACCCTTACGGGCACAAGCAAAATGCATCAGCCCCTGATTGCAGAGATTAATATAAAAGGACAATGATTGAAAACATTAGCTTTTTATCGCTGCAATCATTTTCTAACCTGTGCCCGCCTGTGCCCGCCTGTGCCCGTAAGGGTATAAGGGTATCGCTGTAATTAGGCGATGTTGTTATTATGCGACAGCGCCTTTATGGCTTTTGGGAGGGCTGAATAGATTTCGCGTAAATGGGTCAGGCCTTTAATCTGTTTTCTGTTTATCTGGTATCTATATTCTATTCTAAAATGATGAATAGTTAGGTTAAGGCTTGAGATAATAATAGGGGGAGGTGAAGAATGAAAGGGAGAAAGCATACTAAGAAAACCAAGCTTAAGATAAGTTTGGCTCAAAAAGGCAAAAAGAATTCCATGTATGGCAAGCGCCATAAGAAAGCTACATTACTGAAATTATCAAAGGCTAAAAGCGGCAGGAAGAATCCTATGTATGGAAAGCATCATACTGCTGCTGCCAGGAAGAAAATAAGTTTGGCTAAACGCAGAGCTGCTAAAAAGAGATAGCTAAATCTCAAATAATAAACTCTGTTAGATAATTTTGTTCTCTAACGGGGGGAATATACAGGTATTGTAACTTCTAAATGATAAATATATATACACCGCGAACCCGATAAAAATTCTAAACACTTTAGCCATAGGCTGACGCTAAATAAACCCCTGCCTGCGCCAAGGCTTCGGCAGGCAGGGGGAACTCAAATGTTTTAAACTCAAAACAACAAAGACGATATTTTCTTCTTAGACTATATCGTTTTAGATTTTGTGTTTTCTTCATTTCAAGTTTGTTTAGAGTTTAGAATTTAGGGTTTATGATGCCCGTGTATTTATTGCTTAATTTCTAACGGGGTGTAAGTTAGGGCCAAAGAAAACAAACATAGATATGCGGGACACGCTGGACAAGATAAAAGAAGAAGTCTTAGGCTGTAAGAAGTGCGGCTTGTATAAAGAGAGGATTACTCCTGTTTCAGGAGAGGGCAATGCTAAGGCGGAAATAATCTTTGTTGGGGAAGCTCCCGGATCAAATGAAGATAAGACTGGAGTCCCTTTCTGCGGGAAAGCAGGCGAAATATTGGATGAATTGCTTGAGACAGCGGAGATTAAGAGGAAAGATATCTATATTACCAATATTCTAAAATGCCGCCCTCCCAACAATAGGAACCCCAAGGAAGAAGAAGTAAAGGCCTGCACATCTTATCTTGACAGGCAGATTGAGGCGATTAAACCTAAGATAATCTGCTGTTTAGGCAACTTTGCTGTTTCTTATATAATGACTAAATTCGGATTTAAAGACAAGGTCCAGGGCATAAGCCGTATTCACGGCAGTGTTTTTACTTACAGCTCTATTTTCGGTTCGCTAAAGATAGTCCCTCTATACCATCCTGCGGTTGTTGCTTATAATGTTAATATGAAAGAGGTATTAAAAAAAGATTTCCATTCTTTAAAGAGCCTTTCATAGCTTTTGTTCTATCTACGCGGTGGAACGGGGTTGAGGATTGGCAGGGAAGAAATAATTTATGGATAAAGGAAAGTTTGAACACAGCAGTTTTTGGTCTTCGGCTTTTGATAATATGGATGACTTTATCTTTATCTTAGATAATGATTTTAATATTGTCAGGGTAAATAAATCTTTTCTGAAGTTTACCGGAAAGAAAGAAAAGTATTTCTTGGGCAGGAAATGCTATAAAGTTGTCCACGCCTTAGATAAACCTGTCCCCGAATGTCCATATAGAAAGACTATGGGAACAAAGAAGTTTGAAGTCAGCGAGTTCTATGACAATAATCTTAAGAGATGGCTTTATGTTAGGACAACTCCTATTTTTAACAGTAACAATGAATTGATAGGTTCAATTCACTTGGCTGCTGATGTTACTGAACGCAGGCGCAGGGAAGAATTGCTGAAAGAGGAACGCGATTTTTCCAATTCATTGATTAATACCGCTCAAGCGGTTATTCTTGTTCTGGATAAAGAGGGCAGGATTGTTAGTTTTAATCCTTATATGGAAAAATTAAGCGGGTACCGGCTTGAGAAAATCAAGGGAAAAGATTGGTTCTCCACATTTTTGCCCGAAAATGGCCGCGATAGAATAAGGGGTATATTTAAGAAATCAATTGAGGGAAACCAGATCAAGGGGGAAATTAATCCCATAGTTACAAAAAGGGAGTGGAATAGACATCATACCCCCTTAAGGGACTAAAAACAATTTTTTTAT
>CAZSRG010000093.1:0-4177 GCA_964609315.1 uncultured Planctomycetia bacterium | reverse complement strand
CGAACGGTTCCACACTTCATGAAGTCCGGAAGTGCCAGGCAGAGAAGAAATCTTTGGTTGTTTAAACTTAAATACTTTTGACAATACGGGTTAGAGAAAGGAGGATGGTATGATTAAGTCAATGGTAAGAGCGGCATTTTTAATAGCCCATTTGTTCCTTTTGTGTTCTTTCACGTCGGCAGAACCAAATTCAACCAATGATATTGGAAATAGAATCGCATTAAAAGAAGATGGGAGGTATGTATTAAAAATTATGGTTGGACGGGCGATTAAAAACACGCGAATTCCAGCCTTAGTATTGGATCAAGTAAGAGGAATAGTTTGGACATGCCAAAATCTGCAGGATGGCAGGCCTTTATGGGTTAGCGCGGATTTGGGACAAAATGGAGATAAACCATTATCAAGAAAGAAGTATGTGGTGCAAATGCTTGAGTGGCAGGATGCTGATTTAAGAATGCCGGCAGTTGTTTTAGATATAGACGAAGGCATTACATGGACTTGCCAAAACATTATTGACGGTAAAGCCAGATGGATTCAAACAGATTTAAAAAGTGGTGAAGAAAAAGAGGTTTATAGAAAAGCCTTAGCTATTATTAAAAGTGATTAAATACCGCTTTTTAGTTTAAGAGCGGATTTTTGTAAACAGGTTTGCTTAAAAATGCAAATTTTTGGGAAATAAGGGCAGGAGAGCAAATATCTGAATCTGTTTGTTTTCTTTTTTTTGTTTTTCTTTATTCTCATGTTCTTGAGAACATTAGAATAGTTGTAAGGGGAGGGTATTGTTGTCTGAATTGAATGCTTTTTGGATACTGAAATTTTTGAGTTTCTTTTTTCACCTTTACATTTCTTCGAAAAATAGCTATAATAATTTTACGAGACTTATGATTTTTTAAGTTGAAGACAGAAAAAATCATGTAGTCGAATTAATCCTGAGCGGTTTGTAGTTAGAGGAGATGAACAAAAGCGAAGGATATTCTTAAGGTATTAAGGCACTTCGCCGGTATCGGTTTAGTGCCGATAAATATTAAAGAATGACCCTAAATGTTTTCATGTTTATCGGGAGGTGGCGCAGTCTGGATTAGCGCACTTGAATGGGGTTCAAGGGGCCGCGGGTTCGAATCCCGCTCTCCCGACCATACTTCGCCATTGTGAAAGAATTTCATGGAAGCAGGCTTCGTATGGACAAGAGCAAAGAGCTAAGAGCTAATTGTTACTGATGCTCTGGCGACTGGTGACTGTATTTTGTTTAACAATGGAGGTATTATGGGTTATGCCGGTAAGGAGAGAAGGCTGAGTTCGAGAATAGATGTGAGTTTTGTGGTAAGTTACCGGCCTTTGGATGAGAATGAGGCGGCGGATTTGTCGCAGACCCGCAATTTCTCCCAGGGAGGGATGCTGCTTACGACAAATACCGCTTTTAAGAAAGGGACTTTTCTTAAAATGTTTATCCGTCTGCCTTTAATAACTGATAAAATATATTTGCTCGGAAAAGTCTTGGAATCAAAACAGGTCGTTAAGAATCTAATTTATGAAACGCGGATAGTTTTTCAGAACCTTGAGGATGAGGTTAACCGCGTATTGAAGGATACTGTAAATAGTTTTATGGGAGAGGGGAAGAAATAGTGAAAGTCCAGGTTAGAAGAGTAGGGTTGATAGGGTGCGGAGTAATAGGAAGCGCTTTTTTGGAATTGGTGTGGAAGAAGAGCTCTTTCATCAAGTCATATTCAGGGATTGATGTCCGCATAGCCGCTTTATGCGACCTTAATCCGAAGATAAAAAGGATAGCTGGAAAGTTTGGCATACCTTTTACTCCTAAAGCTGAAGATATTATAAATAATCCTGATATTGATATCATCGTTGAGCTTATAGGAGGGCTTAATCCTGCCGGTAAGTATATTATGTCTTCTTTAAGGAAAGGGAAAAATGTTGTTACTGCGAATAAAGCTTTATTGGCAGAACGCGGCAGGGAAATCTTTAGGGCTGTTTCTGAAACCGGGAAGGCGTTAGGGTTTGAGGCTTCAGTTTTAGGAGGGGTGCCTATAATAAAGAGCATATTGGATTCTCTTCAGTTTGGGGGGATTAAACATATATACGGGATACTTAACGGGACGACTAATTTTATCTTGACTGAAATGTCCAGGGAATCTGAAAGCTTTTCGTCTGCTTTGAAGTCTGCCCAGGCTAAGGGGTTTGCTGAACGCGATCCTTCTCTGGATATTAAGGGGATAGATTCTCTTAATAAGATATCGGTTCTTTCTTTTCTATGTTTTGGGAAGTTCCCCCAGCCTAAAAAGATTTTGGCTGAAGGTATTGAACGGATAAGCCCGCGGGATATTAGTTACGCGGAGGAATTAGGGTTTGCGGTTAAACTTTTGTCCGCGGCGAAAAGTAGTAATGGTAAAGTAGACGTCAGGGTTCATCCTGCGTTGGTTCCTTTAGGCCATCCTTTGGCTAAGACTGACGGGGCTTTGAATTCTGTCTTTGTCCGTACTTTGGCCGGAGGAGATTTCTTTTTCTCGGGATTGGGAGCGGGAGGAAAACCTACAGCTTTGGCTGTTTTAAGCGATGTCTTGAATATTTTTAGGCAGAAGTATTCCTATAGGTTTTTAGCAAACAGCAGAAACAACCTCTTGTTTTTGGATAAAGGGGATTTAATATTCCGTTACTATTTTCGTTTCTCAGCCCTGGATAAACCGGGAGTTTTAGCTAAGATTTCTAAAATACTGGCAAGTTATAGGATAAGTATAGCTTCAGTTACCCAGAAAAAATCAGATTTTCCCCATGGTAAAGGTAAAATTGTCCCGATTGTAATGCTTACTCACGCGGCGAAAGAATCCGATATCTTAAAAGCAAAAGCCGAGATTGATAATCTAAGCGAGATAAGAGAGAAGTCTCAAATGCTGAGGATTGAAGAGTTATGAAAGTAGAAGAATATAGAGGGGTCATCAACAGGTATTCTAAGTTCCTGCCGGTTTCAGAGAAGACTCCGGTTGTTACTCTTTTGGAAGGAAATACTCCTTTGGTTCCGGCGGAGAGAGTTTCAAGAGTTTTAGGCAAAGGGTTTAGAGTATTTCTTAAATATGAAGGATTGAATCCTACGGCGTCTTTTAAAGACCGTGGTATGACAATGGCGGTGTCTAAAGCAAAAGAAGAAAAGCAGAAAGCGGTTATCTGCGCTTCTACCGGAAACACTTCCGCTTCAGCTTCTGCTTATGCCGCCCGCTGCGGGCTGAAATCAATTGTTCTTATTCCCGAAGGGGCGATTGCTTTAGGAAAGTTAGCTCAGGCTCTTATTCATGGGGCGGAGGTAATCTCTGTAAAAGGGAATTTTGATACAGCTTTAAAGCTTGTCAGGGAGATTTCCGATAATTATCCTGTCCGGCTGGTTAATTCAATTAACCCTCACCGCATAGAGGGCCAGAAAACAGCGGCTTTTGAAATCTGCGATGTTTTAGGCGACAGCCCGGATTATCATTTTCTTCCTGTGGGGAATGCCGGTAACATTACCGCCTATTGGAAAGGGTATAACCAGTATTATTCTTTAAAGAAAATAACGCGGTTGCCGGTTATCTGCGGGTTTCAGGCAAAGGGGTCAGCTCCTATTGTTAAAGGGTATCCAATTAAGAACCCAAAAACTATTGCTACAGCAATAAGAATCGGCAATCCCGCGAGCTGGGAAAAAGCTGAGGCGGCAAGAGATGAATCTTTAGGTGTTATTGACGCTGTCAGCGACAGAGATATCCTTAAAGCCTATAAGTTTTTGGCTAAAGAAGAAGGTGTTTTTGTTGAGCCGGCGTCAGCGGCGTCTATAGCGGGACTTTTCAAGTTAGCGGAGCAGGGATATTTTTCAAAGATAAAGAAAAAGGATCATAAGGTCATACGGATAGTCTGTGTATTGACAGGGCACGGCTTAAAAGACCCGAATATCGCTATAAAGAATATTAAGAAACCTAAAATCATTTCTCCGGACTTGGGGAAGATTCTGAAAGTTTTAAAAATAAATTAGTTTGGTGATTGATTATTAAAATTACGGTGTAGTTTTACCATGGATGTTTGTCGGTTTTCTGCTTGTCTCGCGGCCGCTTTTTAATTTCATTCAGGGTAAACTCAGCGGTTTTACGGGGCCTGCCTCGTGGCGAAGCTTTACGGGGATATCTGTTCTCTATATTTTACTTTA
>CAZSRG010000092.1:0-4214 GCA_964609315.1 uncultured Planctomycetia bacterium | reverse complement strand
TCTAAGATGAACGATTATACCGAGCTTAATGACGGCCAGGCAACAGGAAAGAATTCCCACCATAATTTCTTTGCCGAGATGCGTTACCGGCCGGTTGAGGACAGCGAGTTTATTTTACAGTACGGCGTAGGAGGAATAACTCCTATCGGTGTTCTGACGAATTCTCCCTTTGGCGGGTCAATACCTGTTTTGGATACCCAGCAGGTTGTCCGGGCATATTATAGAAGGAAGTTTTAATAAAGATGGATAAAGAGAAACCCGTATTTGAAGAAGAGTTAACTGAGAGGTCTCGGAGGAATTTTCTCATTCTGGAAATACTAAGGAGAAAAGGCCCTCTAAGCAGAACAGAGATATCCAAGGTTTCGGGAATAAACCCGGTGACAATTTCTCATTACCTTGATAAGTTAATGGTCCAGAATATTGTCAGGGAGAGAGAACATGATACTTCTTCCGGAGGCAGGCCTCCTATGCTTTTGGATATTAACCCCCAGGCAGGATATACCTTAGGTATTGGGATAAACCTCTTTAACAGCGTAGGCGTAATTATTGATTTAGAAGGCAGGGTGGTTTATAAGTATAAAAAGGATAAACCAGTTTCTTCACCTAACGAGCTTATTGAAGCCGTTGTTTCTTTAGGAGAGGAACTTTTGAACATTTCCGGCAGGATAAGGGGGAAGATTAAGGGTATAGGTATAGGAATAGGAGGCATAGTAGACAGCAAGAATGGGATTATCCGCTGGCCTCAGAAAGATAACCACAATACTTTCTATTCTTATATCTCAATGCCTATAAAAAGTTATTTAGAAGACAAATTCGGCCTGCCGGTATTTATAGGCAACGATGCTAATTTGGCCTGTTTTGCCGAGTACTGGCTTTCTTTAGACCCGGAATTTAAAAATGTGCTCTATATGTTTTCAGGGGTAGGCTGCGGGATAATGGTTAATGGTGAACTCTATACCGGAAGCGACGGATGCGCCGGGGAATTATTTATAAATACTTCTTCTGAAAATGCGGAATCTTATTTGGGCAGTTATTCTCTGTTTAGGCAGTGGCCCTATGATTTGGGGTTGATTAATAAAGTTAGAGACGCGGTATCTCCTGAAGAGAAACAGGAAATCAATACCTTAGAAGACGTATTCTTTATGTCTAAGAAGGATATGAAGATAAAAAGTCTGGTTTATGAGGCTGCTTCCGCTTTAGGGGTTAAGATAGCCCTTTTGACAAATATTTTTAACCCCCAGGCGGTTATTATAGGCGGCGGTTTGGAAAAAGGCGGGTTTGATTTCATTGAGGATATATACCAGAAAGTCAAACGTTATGCCTTTGATGAAATGACAAAGAATTTGAAAATTATCCCTTCTTCTTTAAGCGAAGAAGCGGTCTCTTTAGGCGCTGCTAATTTAGTTGTTAAAAATCTCTTTACATATATCTGACAAGTAGATATAATTACAGAAAAGGGAGGGAGTAATGGGTAATAAAATATTCCTCGTGGTTTTTATCATTTTGTTTGCCGCGTCTTCTGTCTTTGCTTATCTGTTTTATGCGGATTCCCAGAAATTGCAAATAGAGAAAGCAAGGCTGATTCAGGAGAATAAATCTCTTGGAGATGATAATCAGGCTCTTTCCCGGGAAGTGAAAAGACAGAGGGATAAGAGCAATAATCTTTCCCATAGGTTGGCTTCTGTAAATAAGGAATTAGAGCAAGTCCAGGCGGAAAGAGAAGCCTTGAGGCAAAAATATCAAGACGCGAAGGAAGATAAAGAATCACTCAGCAGCGAGATAGCCAAACTTAAATCCGGGGTAGTAAAAACTGCTTCTTCTCCTGCTCCTGTGCCTGCTCTTGTTGAGGGCAAAGGAGATGCTTACTGGCAGGATGTTTTGCAGAAAAAGGCGGAATTAGAAATTAGGATACAGGACCTTATTCCTAAGTTGGGTGAATTAGCTTTGCAGTCTAAAAAGGCAGAGAGGAAGAATCAGGATTTGAAAAAACAGATAGATGATTTAGAGAAAAAGAACAGGGATCTTAACAGAAAGATAATTTTTAACAACAGGACGATTAGTATTCTTACTAAAGATTTGGTAAGAGAGCGGGAGGATCGAAAAGCGGTTTTGGATGAATTAGACAGTTTAAAGCAGGAGAATGTTTCTTTGTCAACAGAGCTTAAATTAGCTAAGAGCAGGCAATCAGATTTGGAGAAAAGCTTTAAGCAGGCAATGGATGAGAAGGAGATACTTTCCAGAAAAGTTAAAGATATGGCTGCAATCCTACAGGAGAAATCTTTGTCATTCAGTGCTCTTCAAGACCAGCTTTCAGGCGCCGTTTCTTCGGCTAAGAAGGTTATGCCCAGTGAAACTAAAGCCGTGGAGCTTCCGCCCATAGTAGTTAAATCGGAGTCGAGTTCGTCTATACCTACAAGCATGATTACGGGCAGAGTTTTAGCGGTTAATGACAAAGATAAGTTTATAATAATTGATGTGGGCAGTTCTACCGGTATTAAGCCCGGAAACAGGTTTACAGTCCTGCGGAATAATAAGAAGATCGGTATAGTTGAAGTCATTCAGGCCCGCGTAGATATCTCTGCCTGTGATATAAAATCCATAAGTAGTGGCGAAAGGATTAAAGAAGAAGATTTTGTCCGGTTTATCCCCTAATTTAAACAGCGCGGATTCTGTTACCATAAAAGAAGTAGCTAAGTCTGCGGGTGTATCCATTGCTACTGTTTCGCGTGTATTGAACAAATTCTCATCAGTAAAAGAAAAAAATAAACTCAGGGTTTTAGAGGCTATTGAAAAGTTAGGATACCGGCCTAATATCTTTGCCCGGAAGTTAGCTGGAGGGAAACTTAATGCTATAGGTTTGATTATCCCCGGGTATGAAGGGATTTTCTATTCTTTTTATGCCCAGGAAATTATCAGAAATGTAGGGTTAGGGCTGGAGAGGCTGAAGAAGGATCTTCTTCTCCATATTTTTTGGGGGAAAGACAAATTTAACAGCAGTTATATTGAAGGTGTTATCTTTTCCGATATCATTAATAATGAGGAACAGTTAAAAAGGGTTTTGAAAGATAAAGTCCCCTGCCTGGTTTTGAATAAGAAAATAGACAACCTTCCGGTTAGTTTCGTCGCGGTTGATAATCAGGGAGGGGCATCTGAAGCTGTCAATTTCCTGGTTGAGTTAGGGCATAAACGTATCGCTCATATTTCCGGAGATTTAAAAACTCAGTGCGCTCAAGAGAGGCTTTCGGGATACAGACAGGTTTTAGAAAAGGCGGGGATTGATACCCCTGATTATTTTGTCCAGGCCGGGAATTTTTCCCGGGCGCAGGCAAGGCAGGCAGTAGAATTTTTGTTTAAGAAGAAAGTTAAACCTACCGCTATATTTTGCGCTTCTGATGATATGGCTTATGAAGTCATTCTATATCTTTTAGAAGATAAGATAAGAGTTCCTGAAGATGTATCTGTCGTGGGTTTTGATGATAACCCTCAGTATTCTTACGGCCCGGTAACCCTTACTACTGTGCATCAGCCCCTGGATGAGATGATTAAAACAGGCTTAAAGATTCTTTCAGAACATATTTCCGGAGAAACTAAAATGCTTATTCAGAAGATTCTTCCTACCCGCTTGGTTATTGGCGATTCCACCTCGCATGCTCTTAGTTAAAAGGATATAAAACTATTTCTTTGGGGTTAATTCGTAAATGGCATAGCATGCTTTCAACAAGTAGTAAGATACAATAACCAAGTAACAAGATACAAACAAATCCCAAATTTCAACAACCGATAATCAAATGATTTTGCTGGTTTGTTTGGTTATTGCTGCTTGTCTGTGCCTGTTTGTGCCCGCGAGGGTATGAGGGTATTAGGATATATCTTGGTTATTGTAGTTTTTTGAATGCTGGATTTTTTATCATTATAGTCCGCGGGATTCAAGAAAGAACTCAGCTCTATTTGCATTCCATTCTGCCTTGTATTTTCCTGTGAGCCCAATTTATGGGGGAGGTAATTGTTTCTATACCATATATTGTGTATTTTTTTCTTGACAGGATATAGTTTATGTGGTATTATTCCTTACAAATCCCGTTAGAAAACCATGTCCTTTGTAATGTATTCTTTTTCCGGCTTTTCCGGAAGCTTTTTCTAACAACGGGGTAAATTTGTTCAATTAACCCAAATAATGCGGTTAGCATTATTTGCCCGTAGGGCCGACCCCATAT
>CAZSRG010000091.1:0-4422 GCA_964609315.1 uncultured Planctomycetia bacterium | reverse complement strand
AAAAGAATTGGTGGAGTGGCTCTAATGGATGGAAGACAGAAAACAGAAGGCAGAAGTTATGAAGAACAAGGGACAAGAACCAAATAATAAATAAATCATAAGCACTAAATCCTAAACCCTAAACAAACTCAAAATGAAGAAAATACAAAATCCAAAACAAAGTTTAGAACATTTGAAATTGAAATTTAGGATTTGTTTAGGATTTAGAAATTAGGATTTAGGATTTTTTGGTAATACAGATAAAAGGGAATAGACATCTATTTTAAGTCATAAGTCATAAGATGGAGGACAGAAGGTGAATGGCGAATAGCAAAGAGCAAAGAGCCCGAAGTGTTTCAGGGTATAAGAGAAAGGATAGGGAATGAAAATAGCTATAGGTTCTGATCACAGGGGGGTAAAGCTGAAAAAGGTTTTAAAGGATTATTTAGAAAAGAAGCACAAGGTTTTGGATTTCGGTACTTTTTCTGAAAATTCCTGCGATTATCCCGAGTATTGTTTCCTGGTTGCCAACAAAGTTAGCATGAGAAAAGCTAAGTTCGGGATTTTTATATGTAAAACCGGCATTGGTTCATCGATTGCTTTAAATAAAGTTAAGGGAGTGAGGGCGGCTTTGGTGCATAATCTTAAAGGGGCGAAGTTCTCCCGTCTGCATAATGATGCTAATGTTTTAGTGCTCGGGGCGGACTTTGTCAAGCCTGATTATGCTAAACGGATAACCGGAGTATGGCTGAATACCAAGTTTGAGGGAGGCCGTCACCAGAGAAGGATAAACCAGATTAAAAGAATTGAGGTGGGAAATGGACTTTAATTATTTGCGGGATAACGATATTGAAATTTACGAAGCGGTCAGGGAAGAAATCCTCCGCCAGAGGAATAACTTAGAACTGATTGCTTCGGAAAATTTTACTTCATTGGCGGTCTTACAGGCGCAGGGGTCTCCTTTGACTAATAAATACGCTGAAGGTTATCCTAAAGCGCGCTGGTACGGAGGGTGCGAGTTTGTGGATGCCGCCGAATCTTTGGCAATAGAAAGGGTTAAGTCTCTCTATGGAGCTGAATACGCCAATGTCCAGCCTCATTCGGGGACACAGGCGAATATGGCGGTGATCTTTTCTGTCTTAAATATCGGCGATACAATTTTAGCTATGGATTTAGCCTGCGGCGGGCATTTATCTCACGGCCATCCCCTGAATTTTTCCGGCAGGTTTTACAATATTATTCCTTACGGGGTTGATAAAAAAACAGAGTTGATTGATTATGATGAGGTAGAGCATTTGGCTAAGCGGCACAAACCTAAATTAATAATCGCCGGCGCTTCAGCTTATCCCCGGTTTATTGATTTCAAAAGGTTTCGGGATATCACGGATTCCGTCGGGGCGGTTTTGATGGTTGATATGGCTCATTTCGCCGGTCTGGTTGCTGCCGGCCTGCATCCGAATCCCTGTCCTTACGCGGAGTTTGTTACTGCCACGACGCATAAAACTCTACGCGGGCCGAGAGGCGGATTTATTTTAGCTAAAAAAGAGTTTGCCAAAAAGCTTAATACCGGAGTCTTTCCCGGCATACAGGGAGGGCCTTTAATGCATACTATAGCCGCGAAGGCTGTGTGTTTTAAAGAAGCGCGGAGCCCGGAGTTTAAAGAGTATCAGAAGAAAGTTGTGGAAAACTCCAGGACTTTTGCTGAGGAGTTCAGAAATCTCGGGCTGAGGGTTGTTTCCGGCGGAACGGACAATCACCTTATTCTTGTTGATTTGCGCAATATCGGTGTTACCGGGAAGTTAGCGTCAAGGACTTTGGAATCAATAAATATCACCGTAAACAAAAACCTTATTCCTTTTGATCCCAAGCCTCCGGCTGTTGCCAGCGGAATCCGTATAGGGTCGCCGGCTGTCTCTACCCGCGGGGTAGGAGAAGAGGGAATAAAAGATATTTCCGGAATAATCTATGAGTGTTTAACCAACAAAGATAACGAGGAAATTCTCGATAACCTGAAAGCAAAAGTAAGAATCATTACTGACAGGTTTCCTTTATATCCTGAAATTGATGTGTAGTCTAAAATAAAAGAGGATAGAAGACAGAGGACAGAAGTCAGAGGGCAGAGAGGCCAAATGGTTGTTACAATCAAACAATGATTCAATCTGATAATGATATAACTCATGAAAGATTCAACCCCAAAGGATAAAAGGCCCGGCTGGGATGATTATTTTATAAAGATAGCCTATCTTGTATCTGAGAGGTCAACCTGTCTTCGCAGGAAAGTAGGAGCTGTCTTAGTGAAAGATAAGCGTATCTTAGCTACGGGATATAACGGAGCTCCAGCAGGTATTGTTCATTGCGAAGTTACCGGATGCCTCAGGGAGAAATTAAACGTCCCTTCAGGCGAACGCCACGAGCTTTGCCGGGGTCTGCATGCTGAACAGAATGCCTTACTCCAGGCAGCTTTGTACGGAGTTTCAGTCAAGGGGGCAGTTTTATATGTAACCGTGACTCCCTGTATTATTTGTGCTAAGATGATAATCAATGCGGGGGTAAAAGAAGTTGTTATTGACGGAGATTATCCCGACAAGATGGCTAAGGAGTTTCTGAAAGAAGCCGGAGTAAAGGTCCGCAGGATAAATGGCTAATGGCAAATAGCGAATAGCGAAAATAAATAAATCCTAAGCACTAAATCCTAAACCCTAAACAAACTCAAAATGAAGAAAACACAAAATCCAAAACAAAGTTTAGAACATTTGATATTGAAATTTTCCGCCTGAGGCGGATCAGCCTATGGCTGAAGAGGTTAGGATTTAGAACATTTGATATTTGAAATTGTTTAGGGTTTAGAGTTTAGAATTTAGAGTTTTTATCGGGCGCGCGATGTATATATATTTGTCAAATAGAAGGAAAAAGATAAAGGATAGATAAAATGAAGTGCCCTTTTTGTAATTATAATGAGGATAAGGTGATTGATTCGCGCTCAACTCAGGAAGATTCTTCTATCAGGAGAAGAAGGGAATGCCTGCGCTGCGGCCGGAGGTTTACAACCTATGAGTATATAGAAAAGATTCCTTTAATGATAGTAAAAAAAGATGGGAGGAGGGAACCTTTTAGCAGGAACAAGATTATAGAAGGGTTAGTTAAAGCCTGTCAGAAAAGGCCGGTCAGTATTGCCCAGATGGAATCTTTAGCCGATGAGGTTAATAAAGAAATACAGAAGAAGTATGACCGGGAAATTGACGCGAAAGTTATAGGTGAAGTTGTTATGGATAAGCTTTCTAAGCTGGATGATGTTGCCTATGTCCGGTTTGCTTCAGTTTACCGCCAGTTTAAGGATGTGAACGAATTTATGAGGGAACTAAAAGGAGTGCTTAATAAGAGGAAGTGACAGGGGCAGAAGACAGAGGCAGAAGACAGAGGTTAGAGAACAGAGGACAGAGCGAGATGATAGAGTTTGAGGTTTCAAAGATAATCATTGACGAGAAATCCCAGGAACAGGTTGTTGTCCTTAAGGAAAAGGAAGGAGATAAACTTATTCCTATTGTTATCGGCATAACCGAGGCTTCAGCAATCAGGATGAAGTTTGGAGGAGCCATCCTGCCCCGTCCTTTAACTCACGACTTGCTAAAATCGGTTATAGATAATTTAGGAGCTAAGTTGAGCAGAATAATTATTGATAACCTTAAAGACGGGACTTTTTACGCGAAACTCATTATTAAAACAGCTGACGGCAAAGAGAAAATCGTAGATGCCCGTCCTTCGGACAGCATAGCTTTAGCTGTCAGGGCGGATTCAGCTATATTTGTAGAAGACGAAGTTATCAGCAAGGTTTCCTTTTTAACCCCCTGATGCTTTTCTGTTTTAGAAAATCATGAAAATAGGCCTTATCGCCGATACTCACGATAACCTTCCTCTGATCAAAAAAGCTGTAGAGTTATTTAACCGGTACAAGGTAGGATTTGTCCTTCACGCCGGAGATTTTATTGCCCCCTTTTCAATTAAGCCGTTATTTGATTTAGCCTGCCCCTGGAAGGGGGTCTTAGGCAATAATGATGGAGAAGTGCGGGGATTGGTAAAAATTTCTAAAGGGAATATATCACGCCAGTCTTTGGTTTTGGAATTAGGCGCGTGCCGTATAACTTTGGTTCATGAATATAAAAAAGCGGATACTGATATTATTGTTTTTGGGCATACCCATACACCTCACATAGAGAAACAAGGTGAACAGCTGTTAGTTAATCCCGGCGAAGCTTCAGGCTGGATTAGCGGAAAACCTTCCGTAGCTGTTTTGGATTTGGACCCCCTCTTTGCGGAAATCGTGTATCTTTAATCAATGAGACTTAGACTTTTTCGAAGAAAAAGTCTATAGCCGAATTGATCCTGAGCGGCCGAAGGGAGTCGAAGGATCTGGGGTTTAATTCCCCGCAGCTTGCTGCGTTTCCT
>CAZSRG010000090.1:0-4442 GCA_964609315.1 uncultured Planctomycetia bacterium | reverse complement strand
TTCCTTTTTTGGAAAAGTTTTTGATACCTCGCAGCTTGCTGCGAGGTAGTTCATTTCCTGATATATAGCGTCGCGCGTATGCCCCGTTAGAAGAATATTTTCTAACGGGTAACCTCTTGCGGCTATAGGGGTCTCTGAATGAATAAAGTCAAGAAAATACTTTTTGTCTGCAGAGATAAGGCTCTTTCTGATATTATCTATTTCTGCCTTGAAGGGTGGGGGTATGAAGTGGAGGTTTTAGTTTCGGAAAGTATTAATTTAAGCAGTATAAAAAGAAGGTCTCCTGACTTAGTTATTATTGATTTT
The DNA here is from genome assembly GCA_964609315.1 of uncultured Planctomycetia bacterium. GTDB lineage: Bacteria > Omnitrophota > Gorgyraeia > Duberdicusellales > Duberdicusellaceae > CAZSRG01. Next base: position 4,136 of record CAZSRG010000090.1, on the reverse strand, counting down.
CCAGCCCTGTATAAGGAAACAATATCTTTATGCAAGGGGCTGAAAGATGATTTTATAACCAAGTCTATTCCGGTTATTGTTTTGATTGATAAACGGCAGCTGCGCAAACACCTGCTTACTTTAGAACACGGAATTGACGACTATCTGTTTAAGCCTCCGGACCCTTTGGATTTACGTATCCGGGTTGAAATGGCTCTACGCAGGACTCAGTACAGTTTTTATACCAATGCCTTAACAAACCTTCCCGGAGGGAGGATAATAGAAGACCTTTTAAAAGACAGGTTTAGGAAAAAAGAAGATTTCTTTTTTGCCCATGTTGATATTGATAACTTCAAGGCGTTTAATGATAAATACGGTTATATTAAAGGGGATAAGGTTATTACCCAGACTGCTTATATCTTATACCAGGCGGTAAAATCTATAGGGAAAAGTAAGGGTGATTTTATCGGCCATATCGGAGGCGATGACTTTGTTTTTCTGACCGCGTCTGATAAAGGTAAGGATATCGGTTTTGAGTTTATTTATCAGTTCGACCGGCTTGCCCGGTTACATTACCCTTTTAAAGACAGGGAAAAAGGATATATAGAGATTAAGGATAGAGACGGGCAGATTAAAAAAATGCAAATTATGAGTGTGACTGTAGCGGCGGTAAATAACCGTTCGGGAAGTTTTGACAATGTAGTAAGAATAAATGAGACCCTTGCCGGATTGAAATCTTATCTGAAAAAGATTCCCGGAAGTAAATTGATGATTGAACGGAGGAAATCCAATCTCGGTATGGATATGCGCAAGGGGGAAAGAATGTTCATCAGGCCGTATGAGACAATAGGCCGTAAAAAAGATATTATTCCTTTGGGGCAGATGCTTATTAAGAAAGGCATTATTTCCGGAGAAGAACTGGATGCTTTCTTAGACGTACATTGGCGGAAAGGGCTGCCTTTAGGAGAAATCCTTAAAGACAAAGGAGTCCTTAAGGAAGAAGAATTAGAGTTTCTTCTCGCGGAACAGAAGAAAGTATGATCGGCCTATGGATAAAGTTAACATTTCTTTCAGCCTGCGTCTCAGGAAAGATTTTTATTCTTGTCCTGCTGAGTCCCTTGCCCGAAGAATTCTCGGCAGGGTATTAGTATTCCATCCTCAGAAGAGTGTTTTATTAGCCGGCCGGATAGTTGAAACTGAGGCTTATCTTGGAGTAAAAGATCCCGCTTCCCATGCTTACGAGGGCAGGGTAACCGGCCGGAATAGGGTAATGTATAGTCCTCCGGGGACAGTTTATGTTTATTTGATTTATGGTGTATATATTTGTTTTAATATTACAGCCGGAAGGAAAGATGCGGCTGAAACAGTTTTTATCCGGGCTCTTGAACCGGTTTTAGGCATGGGCGATATGATTAAGAACAACCCCGTTAGAAAAAGCAGTTCTTTCCTCTCTAACGGAGTAAAAAATATTAAGTATTTGACAGCGGGGCCCTGCCGGTGGACAAAGAGTTTTGCTGTTAATCTTAGTTTATCCGGGCAAAAGATTTACAGCCGGAGAATATATGTAACAGGGAGCGAATCTCTTCCCGCGAAAAGCATTGTTTCTAAGAAGCGAATAGGAATTGACTATGCCGGCAGGGCAAAAAACCGGCTTCTCCGCTTTTATATAAAAGATAACGATTTTGTTTCAAAGAAATGATTTTAGAAATGATTTTTTTTAAAAGCTTTATTTATTAATGAAACAGAGATATACTTATTAACAATTTAACGATGTAATAGGTATAGCGCAAAGGAGGTGTTTTATGAGAAATAGTACAAGCGGAATTCGCGCTCAGGTCTTGATTGGATGTTTAGTCTTAGTATTTACGGCATTTGCCGGATGTACCCCTACTACTCAGCCTGATAAGAGTAAAGATGTTTCGGCAAAAAAGGTATCTTTGGGAGCAGGTGTTTCCAAGGTTGTTAAACCTGATAGTCTGATTGAAGTGAATTATGCGGAGATGCTGGTTAATGGAAAAGTCTTTATGTCTACTCAGGGGAAAGGCCCTCTTGGATGTAAAGTAGGGGAATGCAGATTTCCTAAAGTTGTTGAGGATTCTTTAGTCGGGATGAAGTTGGGAGAGAAGAAAAGGATTGTTGTTCTTCCGGAACAGGCCTATGGATTGCGGAATGAAGCCCTTGTTAGGGCTTTTCCTCTAACTATATTGAAAGGAAAAGCTGTCAATGAAGGGCAGTTAATTACTATAAGTGATAATTCCGGGCACACCATTCATGCGATGGTTAAGTCGGTTGAAAAGGATAAAGTTATCCTTGATTTAAACCATCCTTTAGCCGGCCAGACTATTGTTTATGACATCCAAATAGCAGGTATTAAATGACAAATAGATATACATCGTGAACTTTATAAAAACAGGGGAGGAAATCCTAAACCCTAATAATAAATAAATCCTAAGTACTAAATCCTAAATACTAAACAATATCAAATGTTCAAAATACAAAATTCAAAACAAAGTTTAGAACATTTGGAAATTGGGATTTTCCGCCTGAGGCGGATCAGCCTATGGCTGAAGAGGTTAGAATTTAGGGTTTACGGTGTCTGTATATTCAATAATTGAGTAATAGATGGAGGGTTGTGTTTCTGATTAAGGCTGCGGACGAAATTTTTTATTTCGTAAAATTTATTTAAATCTTTGCCTGTCTTGGAAAGAAAAATAGAGTTGTTTTGCAGAAGAGGTTCTGAAAATTTATTTCTGTAGTCTTGGAAAATTTTTGTTTTAGGAGTGATTGAAAACTCCGCTAAAGATATCTTAGCTCCCAAATTGTGCAGGTATTCAGCATCTTTCTTTAACCTTCCAAAATCCTGTCCGGGATAGCCTAAAAGCAGGTACATGCTGAATTCCCCGTTTTTAAATCCGGCCTTCTTTAAGTAAGCGGTTCCTCTTAACACTTCTTCTGAAGATACTTTGTCTCCCCACTCTTTTTGAAGCCTTGAATCAAGAGTTTCCAGCCCAAAATGCGGGTTGGTAAATCCCGATTCTTTAATCAGGCAGGCTGTTTCCTGGTCTAAAAAACGCAGGTGCAGGGCGTTTGGAGTGTGGAAGCGGATCTTTAATTTAAGCTTTATGATATCTTTCAAAAGGGTTTTTATGTATTGGTTTTCATACAAAAGGGCGTCATCGTAGAAGACGAAATCGGAAATTCCCGACCGGTAGTTCCGCAGGATAAAATTCAATATCTTTCCTTCACCTGCGCGGAAGAATTCAGGATGAAGCTTTTTTATCGCGCAGTAACTGCAGTTAAAGGGGCATCCCCAGCTTGTTCTTAAAACCGCATAGTCTATTTTTTCATAGTAGTCCTGGTAATCCGGAAGGGTGGAGAAAAGCTTCTCTTTATTCAGTTCCACCCCTAATTCCTGAAAGAATTCTTTCAGGCGGCTGTTGGGAAATATCTTTTCACAGGGTATATTTTTCCTGGCGTGGTCTAAACAGAGAGTGGCGTATGTCCCTCCTAAAATAATAGGCGTAGAAGGAAACCTTTCTTTTAATATTCCTGCCGCCTTTATTATTCCCTGATACCAGTAAGTCATAGATGAAGTGATAAGTATAAAGTCAGGCTTGTTTTCAGGAAGCTTTTGCCGGAATTCTTCAGGAGTTATACCGTACCTTTTAAAATAGCGGGGGACTGATTTAAGCGGTTCGGGCTTCTCAATTATTTGGGAAAAGTACTTGCCTCTGCCAAACCTGTCTATGGAGATTTTTTTATCTAAACAGTCAATAAAATCTATTTCCGCGCCCAGGTTTTTTAGGTAACAAAGGATTACTAAAAACCCGTAGGGTTTGAGCCAGAAATCGTAAGCGGCAAAGTCGTCTATCCAGGGGTTTACAGCTAAAATCTTCATAACAGGCAGTAGTTTTTTGGGAACTATCCTTCGTAAGTGTTAAAGAAGAATAATACCTTTGATAGTGTAAACTATTATGATAGTGTAAACTATTATTCGCAAATTGACAAAACATAAAAAAAGGCATATCCCCAAAAAAGGTAGAATAGCAATATTAACCTTTTAACAAGGAGGATATGCCATGAATAGGCCTGTTAATTTCTCTGAGGATAATTTACCAGTACAATGGCAATATGTAAACAGAAATTTAAAAGAATTG
>CAZSRG010000089.1:0-4532 GCA_964609315.1 uncultured Planctomycetia bacterium | reverse complement strand
AGAAGATGTTGGGAAAACCTCTTTGATCTTTTCCCAACGCTCAGCGGGATCAATTCGGCCAGACAACTTATGTCATCCTTCGGATTCCATAAGTCGCGGCCTCATTACTAATTTATAATATTAATGAAATCCCGCTTCGCAGAAGATGTTGGGAAAACCTCTTTGATCTTTTCCCAACGCTCAGCGGGATCAATTCGGCCAGACAACTTATGTCATCCTTCGGATTCCATAAGTCGCGGCCTCATTACTAATTTATAATATTAATGAAATCCCGCTTCGCAGAAGATGTTGGGAAAACCTCTTTGATCTTTTCCCAACGCTCAGCGGGATCAATTCGGCCAGACAACTTATGTCATCCTTCGGATTCCATAAGTTGTGGCCTCATTGAGGAGAGGAAAATGATTGACAAAGATCTTTTAAAAATACTGGCCTGCCCGGCCTGTAAAGGCGAAGTGGAGCTAAAAGGTAACAAGATTATATGCAAAAAATGCGGATTGAAATACCCTGTGCGCAAAGGAATTCCTATTATGTTAGTTGAAGAAGCGGAGAAACCGAAAGAAGGATAATAACAGCCTATCTACAGACAATCTGTTAAGTCATAATGGAAAAAGAGACATCCAAACGAATTAAAAAAATTCTTCTTCGGATGAAGGCTGAAAAAACAGATGCCTTCTTAATATCTTCTAAAACAAATATCCGTTACTTAACCGGAATAGAAGAAATTGAAGGGTATCTTGCCATAAGCAGTAATTACACCGTAGTCTTTACTGATTTCCGCTATATTTCAGAAGCAAAAAAACAATGCCGGTTAAGCGGGGTAAACTTCGTCCGTTATAAAAAAAACCCCTTAAAGACAATAGCAGAAAAACTTAAGAGAGAAAAGTTGAAAAGGATATGGTTTGAGGCAAAAGGATTACCCTATCAATCATACCTCAGGTTAAAGGAATCTTTTACCGGAAAAGAGATTAAGTTAATTCCGTCTTATAACATCGTCGAAGAAATTAGGGCAATAAAAGATCCATCTGAGACAGAAAATATTAAGAAAGCCGTATCTATTACCTGTGAATGTTTCAAATTTGTCAAGTCCTTAATTTATCCCGGGATCAACGAGAAATTTATTGCCTTAGAAATCGAGAGGTTCCTAAAACTTAAAGGAGACTTAACAATTGCTTTTCCTCCCATAACCGCGGCAGGAAGTTTATCCGCCCAGCCGCACCATCATCCCCAAAAATCGTCAATCTATAGCGGAAAGATTTTATTAGTCGATATGGGGGCAAAACACAAGGGGTACTGTGCTGACTTGACAAGGGTTATTTTTTCCAGTAGAATGCCTCTTTATCTAAAGAAAGTAAACAGAATCATAGAGAAAGCCAGAGAATTGGCTATCAAGAAAGCAAAGCCGGGAATAAAGATTTCTGAGATAGATAAAGCAGCCAGGGGATATATTGAGAAGAAGGGGTTCGGGAAATATTTCGGGCACGCGTTGGGACACGGAGTAGGATTAGATGTCCATGAACTTCCGTCAGTAAATAGCAGCAATCAGGGCCGGCTTAAACAAGGAATGGTTTTGACTATTGAACCCGGGATCTACCTTCCCGGAAAGTTCGGAATAAGAAAAGAGAGTGTTATTCTAATCAAAAATAAACCTGTAATTTTAGATGAATATTGCTGAGATTAAACCCGGAATGACTATAACTTTAAATAAAGAGCTTTTTCAGGTAATAAACTGTCAACATGCTAAATTAGGAAGGGGAGGGTCTTTCGTCCGGTCAAAAATAAAAAGCCTTATCAGCGGAAAAATCCTGGAAAAAACCCTGCGGAATTCCGATGATGTTGAACAGGCTTTTATTGAAAAAAGAAAACTTCAGTTTCTTTATAAGGAGAATTCCACCTATCACTTTATGAATTTGGAGGATTATGAAGACCTTGCTATAGACAAAGATAAAATACCGGAACTTACCGATTGGCTGAAAGAAAATATGGAGTTGGAAGGAATCTTTTTTGAAAACCGGCTCATCAATTTAGAAATGGCTTCATCAATAGAATTAAAAGTAGTTGAAACTGAGCCTGGATTTAAAGGAGACACTGTCAAGCAAGGCACAAAGCCGGCAAAGTTAGAAACCGGGGCAATTGTTAATGTCCCTATTTTTATAAACGTGGACGAATTAATAAAAGTAAACCCTTATACTTCGGAATATTTAGGCAGGAGCTGACTTCTTTAAATCATCCACCTGTAAAAAATTATCTTAGGAGGCAAAATGGACATACAGAGACTAAAAGAACTAATAGAGTTTATGAAAGAAAATGATGTGCTCAGCCTTGAAATGGAAGAAGAAGGTAAAAAAGTAAAGTTGTCCAGGACAGGGGCAAACCAGCCGCCGCTCATACAGCAGATATCACCTCCGGTTCAAGGGACTCCGCCTCAGCCTGTTCCTAAGAAAGATACCACACCTCAAGATAAAGGGCTTATTGAAATAAAAGCTCCCATGGTTGGAACTTTCTACCGCGCGCCTGCTCCCAACGCCGACCCCTATGTTGAGACAGGAAAAAGAATAAATACCGGAGATGTCCTCTGTATAATTGAAGCAATGAAGCTTATGAATGAAATCAAGGCTGAAATAAAAGGAGAAATAGCCGAAATCTTAGCGGAAAACGGAGAACCGATTGAATACGGACAGACATTATTCTTAGTTAAACCTATCTAAACCTTAACCTATGTTTAAAAAAATACTTATCGCTAACCGAGGAGAGATTGCTTTAAGAATTATCCGCGCCTGCAAAGAAATGGAAATCCGCACAGTCGTTGTTTACTCAGAAGCAGATAGAGATTCTTTACCCGTCCAGCTTGCTGATGAAGCAATCTGTATAGGCAAGACAAAAACCCAGGAGAGCTATTTGAATATATCTTCAATAATCGCGGCCGCCGAGATATCCGATGCTGATGCTATACATCCCGGATACGGATTCTTAGCTGAGAATGACCACTTTGCTGAGATATGCGAATCCTGCGGGATTAAGTTTATAGGCCCTAGTGCCGATAATATCCGAAGCATGGGCAATAAAATTTCCGCGAGAAAAATAATGAAAAAACAGGGAATTCCTGTCCTGCCGGGCAGCTTAACACCTATAAACAGCAAAGAAGAAGCCCTGAGTTTCGCGCAAAAGATAGGATATCCGGTAATCATCAAAGCCGCTGCCGGAGGAGGAGGCAGAGGGATGCGCATATGCCACAGTGATGTACGGTTGATAAATGCTTTTATTACAGCCCAGTCAGAGGCAGAAGTAGCATTCGGTAATTCCGAAGTATATATTGAAAAATATTTAGAAACTTCCCGCCATATAGAAATCCAGATAGCGGCTGATAATAAAGGCAATATCATCCATTTAGGCGAACGGGACTGCTCAATACAGCGAAGGCACCAAAAACTGATTGAAGAAACACCCTCGCCGGCAGTAGACGCTAAACTCCGCAAAAAACTCGGTGAATACGCTTTAAAAGGGGCTAAAGCCATAAAGTTTTCTAATCTGGGAACAATGGAATTTCTTTTAGACCCTCAAACAAAAAAAGTATTCTTTATGGAAATGAATACCCGTATACAGGTAGAGCACCCTATAACAGAAGAACTCACCGGAGTTGACCTGCTTAAACTCCAGATTCAACTCTCCGCGGGGGAAAGCCTCCCTTATAAACAGGACAAGGTAAGTTTTAGTAATCATGTAATGGAATTCAGGATTAATGCCGAAGATTCTGAGAAAAACTTTAGGCCTTCACCGGGAAAAATTGATTTTCTCTACCTCCCCGGAGGAAAGGGAGTAAGGATAGACACCCACATATATTCCGGATACACAATTCCTCCTTACTACGATTCCCTATTAGCAAAGCTGATAGTTAGAAGCTCAACCAGAAAAGGATGCCTTAGAAAAGCGGAAAGGTGTTTTGACGAATTCCTGACTGAACCTGTAAAGACAACAATCCCCTTCTACAAAAGAGTTATTAAAGACCCTAACTTCATTAAAGGAGATTACAACACCTCCTTCTTAAACAGGTTCTTAGAAGAAAGGACAGAAGAATGAAATCAATAATCTCGGACTTAGGAGAAATAAAGATTCATAAAAACCTCATTACTCAAATTGTGGAGGCTTCCGCTCTAAGCGTTGAAGGAATATCCTCAATAGCTATAATACCGATAAGCATTATATCAAAAATACTCAGGCGGCTGAAAATAAAAAGGATAAAGATAGATATATCCAATGAACTGCGGATAGAAATACCGGTTAATGTAAAATACGGCTACAACATACCCGAAGTAGCGGCTAACCTCCAGAATAAAATATTAGAAAGCCTGGCAAAATCACTAAATATTGACGCGGCCTATATCATTGTAAAAGTAAAGGGATTAGAGAAATAGCCGCAGGGAAGAAAATCCTAAATCCTAAACCCCTGCCTGCCGCTCGCCTCTCGGCGAAGCCGAGGGAAGCCTTAACAAAGGCAGGCTAAACAAACTCAAAATGAAAAAACCCAAAACCTAAAA
>CAZSRG010000088.1:0-4561 GCA_964609315.1 uncultured Planctomycetia bacterium | reverse complement strand
TTTCAAAAAGCAGCCCTTCTGATAAATAAAGTTCAAACACACTGGTATTATAATCTGAAACAGCGGAATAATAAAGATAATCCGCTTTTCTTACAGCGGCTTCGGCATCTAAAACGTCGTTTATAACTCCTTTACTTTCTTTGTATTTCAATTCCTCAATCCTTAAAGCTTCCTTAGCTTCTTCTTTAGAACTCTCTGCTAAATTTAACCTCTTTCTCCCGGATTCGATATCAGCTAAAGCCTTTCTCAGGTCTTTACAAACACCAAGCAGTATTTTATACTTCTGCGCTTTCTTTAAATCATACTCCCCTTTTGCCTTTACAACTCCGCCCTGCCTCAATCCGCTGTCAAAAATCGGCAGGCTTACTTCAAGGCCTACCCAATAATCATCTTCCCACCGATTGCCATCGGGAAACTTTGACCCGCCTGATACCCCGCTAAATTCACCATACCCTCCGAAAGCTTTTACTTCGGGGAAATAAGCGCGTTTAGACGATTCTAAGCCAAAGGAAGAAGATTCAACCAGATACTTGTACCCTGCCAAATCTTCTCTATTCTCAAGCGCATCATTAAAAACCGAGTTAAAGGAACCTTTATCCTTATTCAAATTTATATCATAAACTTTTATATCATTGTATATACCCATTTTCCCATTATACCCTGTCTCTTCGGATAAGAGGCTTAAGAGATAAGCCTTCCGGCTTTCAAGTTTTGCTATCTCAGATTCTATCTCTGCCAACCTTACTTTTACTTTAAGCAAATCAATCCGGGCGGCCTTCCCTTCTTGAAGATAGAGGCCGATTCTTCTTTTCAGTTCCAATATACTTTTATCCAAAGCCTGAAAAGAATCTATAAGCCTATCAGTTGAAACCAGGCTGAAATATATATTTGATACGGTATAAACGACCGCTTCTTTTTTCCTCTCAAAGGATTTTATTGAAGCTAAATAAGAGCTTTTAGCCGACTTGAAAGAGTAATAGCTCTTTCCGAAATCTGTAATCAGAAAACTCGCTTCAGCCTTAGAGGAAATAACATCATTATCAAAAGCCTGCCTTGTCCCGGTTATCCCCGAAACGATAGCGTGTTTTTCCTGATAATCGGTATAGGTTAAATTCATAGTTATCTGGGGAAGAAGCACTGAACGCACCTCCATTTTACTCCCCTTTGCGATATCAGACTCTGCGCCCGCGGATTTAATGTCCGGGCTATTTTTAAGAGCGTAATCAATGGCTTCTTTAAGAGAAAAAACCCTTTCTTTTTCTGCTTTTACCTCCTTATTGGCCGAAAAATGTTTTTTTGAGGCTTCCTTCTTCTTGACTTTCTTTCCCTGTGCTTTCTTGGTTTTATTTTTAGAAACAGGCAGAGATTTTATCTTCTTTTTTTCGGCTTTAGGTTTCTTAGATTTACTGTTATTCTGCTTTTCTAAAACGGGCGCGGTTTCAACTTTAGGAATGCTTACCTCATTATTGTCCGCGAAAGAATGGGGAGAGAATGCCAACAAAGACACACCCGCAATAATTACGGCAATACTGCTCACTCTTGCCATCCCCTGCCTCTTAAATTTTTCCGCCAAATCGTCAATCGCGCAGTAAATCACCGGAATTACTATTATGGTTAAAAATGTTCCCAATATCAAACCTGCCGCCGCGACAATGCCTAATGGGCTTAAACGTTCCAACCCCACCGCCATTTCAAACACCAGGGGAGTAAGCCCTATGACAGTAGATAAAGCAGTCATTAAAATAGGCCTGGTCCTTACTTTAACTGATTGAACAATTGCCTCTTCCCGGGATAAACCTTTTTTCCGGGCATTGAGGATAAAATCCAGCAGCAAAATTGAATTATTCACAATTGTTCCGGCAAGAAGAATCATTCCCATAAAAGCAGGCATACACATCGGTTTATCAAAAATCAAAAGCCCCCAGAATGCGCCAATAGCCGCAAGAGGTATTGCTAACATTATAATTATGGGATGAGTAAATGATTTATACATAGGCAAAAGAAGCACATAAAGCAGGACTAAGCCAAAAAGCAAAGCTTTTTTAAGCCTATTCTGAGCATCTAACATATTTTCCGGCGTTCCCGACATTCTTACACTATAGCCGCGCGGAAAAATCATACCTTTCTTCTTCAATCTCATTCCTGCTGCCTTTGCGGCCTGGGCAATTGTATAAACACTGTTAACTCCTGTTATATCAATTGTGTTCTGCAAATCCTCTCTGGTTATAAACGGCTGTATATATGCCTGCTTTATTTTAACTAAACTCCTTAAAGAGACTTCTCCATAGCGTGTAGGAACATATATAGAGTCAATCTTAGAAGGAAAATTTAAATTCGCTTCTTTATATTCGATTCTTATGGGGATATCTAAGAAATCTTCCAGGCGCATAAAAAAACTAAATGCTCCTTTTGCCGCAAATTTTATATATTGGGCTACTTCCTGAGTATTTACTCCATAATACCGGCAGAGAACAGCGTCAGGAACAACTTCAACCTCCGGTTTATCCCTATACCAGCTTCTTCGGACATCTACCAACCCCTTTGTCCCTTTCAAATTAACAAGGACTCTATTTGCCATCATATTTAAAACTTTTGTATTTTCTCCTTCCAGAATCAAGTCAAATGGCGCCTTGGTGGTAGATATAGGCGTTGCTCCATATTCCACAACAGTAAATGACCTTATGCCTTCTATTTTTCTTAATTTTTGACGCCATTCATCTTCTATCTGCCAGATAGTCTTTTTTCTTTTATCCCGGGTTATAATATTTGCCGTAAGAGACACCGTCTGAAGTGTTTCCCCTCCTCCTCCAAAACTTATTTCTCCCGGTTCAGAACCTATGACTGAAGACAAAGAAATGAACCCCGGAGTTTCTTTTATAAACTTCTCCACCTTACCGAGAGTCTCCTCTACTGTCTTTATATTATAACTGGAAGGCATATCTAAAGTTATTTTTACAATACCTGTATCCATAGGAGGCATAAGTTCTCCAACCAAAAGAGGAACAACTACTTTAATAGTAAAAATAAACCCTATAAAAGTTATAAGAAGCGTTTTGCCCTTATGCCTTAAAGCAACTTTTAAGACTGAAATGTAAAAATTAGATATTTTTTTGACCCCAACATCTACTTTGCTTGCTAATTTTTCAAAGATATTTTTCTTCCTTGCTTCTCTGGTCAGAATATGAGAAGCAATTAAGGGAACAATTGTCAAGGAAGCGATTAAAGACGCGAAGATAGTTGAACCAATCATAATAGACAATTGCCTTAATACTTTTTGAGGATAACCGCCGACAAACATAACCGGAATTAAAACAATTATGGTTGTCAATGCGCCGGCAGTATTAGCCAAAGCAACCTCTTTGGCTCCTAACAGAGAAGCTTGATACCCGGATAAATGTTTATCTTCCTGAAAATGGCGGTAAATATTCTCCAAAACAACAATAGAAGCATCAACCACCATCCCCACGGCAATTATAAGCCCCGAGAGAGTAACCATATTCATTGTATAAGGGCTGAATTTCAAAACCATCAGGCTAAACAAAAATGACATTGGTATACTTATAGAAATTATCGCGGCAGTCCTTTTATCAGCTAAGAATATAAATATTATTAAAACCGTCAGGATTATCGCCTGAACTAAAGAACTTCTCATACCTTTAAGATTAATAGCAATTATTGGTTCCTGGTCATCTGTAATTTCAAACCTTATATCAGGATATTCCTTTTTTAATCTGGGCAGATATTTTTTAGCCGCTCTTATAGTATCTAAAGTATGCCCGTCTTCAGGCCTTAAGATGTTCAGCGCGATAGCAGGATGGCCGTTGCCATGATAAAGGCTTCTTTGCTCTGCTATTCCCTGTTTTACTTTAGCTACGTCCTTTAAGAGAATATAACCCTGCTTTCTCTTTTTTAGAGGCAGGTTTTCAATCTGGTCTAAGTTCTTAAATTCAGAAGTGGTGCGGATTAAAAATTCTTTTTTGTTAGTATAAACATACCCTCCGGGTATTGTTACATTCCTTTTTCCCACAGCGGAGATTACATCCATAAGGGTTAAGCCATATCCTCTAAGCTTATCTCTATCAACATGTATCTTAACTTCCGGCAAATACCCGCCAAAAATATCCACATCCCCAACTTCAGGAATTCTTAGAAGTTCGTCTTTAATATCATTTTCCGCTAAAAGCCTGATAGCAGATAAGATTTTGGAACTGTTTTTCTTAGGCGACAGCGCCAAAGTCATTGTGGAATGGGTAGCATCGGTAATTTTATAAATCTGGGAAGGAAGTATATCTTTGGGAAGTTCCGCTTTTATCCTCTGAAGAGCATCTACAACATCAGTTGCAGCCTCGTTTATATCTTTTGAATATAAAAACTCTGCTGTAACGGCCGAGACCTCATCCCGGGAAGTTGACCGGATTCTTTTTATACCTGAGATTGTATTCATTTCCTTTTCTATAATTTCTGTTATCTTATCGGAGATATCTCTGGCTGAAGCACCCGGTTCGATTGTGACTATAAGAACCTGGGGCGGGGAAGTATCAGGAAACAAATCAACCGGAGT
>CAZSRG010000087.1:0-4615 GCA_964609315.1 uncultured Planctomycetia bacterium | reverse complement strand
CATTTTCCCGGTTAATGTGAACAAATTTATATAACTTAATGATTCGCAAACTGTTGGGATAAATTCAAGAATAATCAGGTTCTTTCGATCTTACAAAAAATAAGAAAGAACCTAATTTATTTCTTAATACGAGTAAATTGCAACTTGACTTATGTAAATATCGCATTAAACTATAATTATGATTCAAAGAAATCTTTTAAAGAAACTAACTGACCATCTTGATAAAAAAGAAATCAGCTTTATTACCGGGCCGCGCCAGGCAGGAAAGACTACGCTGATGCTTATTCTGAAATCCTATTTAGAAAAAAACGGTGAGAAAACGGTATTTTTAAGCCTGGATATTGAAAACGATAAACAATATTTTGTATCGCAGGAAACCCTGATTAGAAAGATAAAATTAGAAGTGGGAGAAGAAAAAGCTTTTGTTTTTATTGATGAAATTCAACGTAAAGAGAACGCGGGAGTTTTCTTAAAAGGGATTTATGATATGAGGCTTGCTTATAAGTTTATTGTTTCTGGTTCAGGCAGTGTAGAGCTAAAAGAAAAGATTCATGAATCTCTTTCCGGCCGGAAAAGGATTTTTGAACTTTCTACGTTAAGTTTTGATGAATTTGTTAATTTTAAGACGGAGTATAAATATAAAAACAACCTTTTAGAATATTTTAGTATAGATCAACCTAAAACGGTTCAACTTTTGGATGAATACCTGAACTTTGGCGGATATCCGGCTGTTGTGCTGGAAGATTTACAAAAAGAGAAAAAAGAGATAATTAATGAAATTTACCAAAGTTATATGGAAAAAGACATATCATACCTTTTAAAAGTTAGGAAGACCGAAGATTTTACGAATCTGGTTAGAGTTTTATCTGCGCAGATTGGCAGTCTTATTAATGTTTCCGAAGTATCACGCCTTCTGGGAATTTCTCAAAAAACCGTAAAAGATTACCTTTGGTATCTTAGGAAAACATTTATTATTAATAAAGTTACTCCATTTTTTAAAAATATTCGCAAAGAAATAACCAGGTCTCCTATGGTTTATTTTTATGACTTGGGATTGAGAAATTTTGCTGTTAATCTCTTTGGCACAGCGAATAATTTTAAAGATAGAGGGATGCTATTTGAGAATCTCATTTTTAATATTCTAAAAGAAAAAATAAAAAGTACCTCCGCGGATGTTCATTTTTGGAGGACTAAAGACGGAGCAGAGGTTGATTTTATAATAAATCATGCCCTGGAGCCAATTCCGATAGAGGTAAAATGTAGGAATTTTAAAAGGGTAGAATTTACGCGCTCATTTTGTAATTTTATTGAGAAATACAAGCCCAGGAAAGCATTTATAGTTAATTTGAATTTTGAAGAGACCTTGAAAAGAAAAGATACAGAAATTATTTTCTTGCCTTATTATAAGCTTGAAAATAGGGAGATATCCTATTTCTTTGATCCATAGCTGATAGCTGATAGCTCATGGCTCATAGCTCATAGCTCATAGCTCATAGCGGATAGTAAAGAATATAAGAGCTAAGAGCCAGGCGGCCTCTATGACTCCTCGTAGGTGTCCCAGGATTATCAATTCGGAGGAAAAATGTCAATGTGTAGGCCTGGTTCCCAATTTATTCTATTTTTTTTAGCGGTGATGTTCTTTGCCGGATTGGCTGAGGCCGGAGTGGTTAAAATCCCGGGGATAGACAGCGATCTGTGTTCTGTGGCTGTAAGCCCTTTTGACAGCAGCGAAGTCTTTGCCGGAAGCAGGGATTCGGTTTTCAAGAGCGTAGATGGAGGGAAAAACTTCAAAAGAGTGTTTGTAGTCAAAGGGGAGTATAAATCCGTGAACAGTATAATGTTTTTCAATGGAAGCCAAAGGCCGGAACTTTTAATAGCTACTGATTCAGGCCTGTATTTAAGCAGGGAAACGGGAAAGATTATAAGAAAACTATTCAGGAAACAGAACGCGGAAGGGGATTATATCCGCTGTCTGTCTGTTTTAAGGCAATATCCCTATGTTTACTTAGGGACGGATAACGGTTTATATTCTGCTGATGTCAGGACATATGATTTTCAGCCTGTTTCAAGTATTTCTCAAGATTCTAAGGT
Source organism: uncultured Planctomycetia bacterium (assembly GCA_964609315.1). Lineage (GTDB taxonomy): Bacteria > Omnitrophota > Gorgyraeia > Duberdicusellales > Duberdicusellaceae > CAZSRG01. The sequence goes on along the minus strand of CAZSRG010000087.1, from coordinate 2,524 downwards.
TAATGATATCAGAATTTTGCCTTCTAATGCGGTTGCGGCTGTTTCTTCCTCGGGAGTATATTTGAAGAATAGTTCTTCTTCGGAGTTTAGACGGGTTTTTGTTGTTAATTCACCTGAAACTTCTTCCGGAGAAGAAGAGACTTTGAGGAATGTCCCGCAGTGTATTTACTCTGATGATAAGAGGGGCAGGGTTTATCTTGGGACTTCTTCGGGACTGTTTGTTTCCAAAGATTCAGGAAACAACTATATTCCGGTTAATATATCAGGATTATCAGGCCTTAGTATAAGGAGAATTGTCGGGACAGGTTTGCCTTATCAGGTTTATTTAGCCGGTAATCAGGGGTTATATAAAGCCGATTTTTCAGCCGGGAAATTAGAGTCTGTTTATAGGGGGATGGAGTCTCAGGATATCAGAGATATAGCTTTAGCCGGTAAGGATAGCCTGTTTACTGCCACTTCTAAAGGGTTGTATAAAATCTCCGCGGGCGGAAGCAGCCAAGAGGCTTCTAAAAGCAGTAACAGGTTAACTGCTTATTTTAAGAACGAGCCTTCTTATATGGATGTTCAGGAGTCAGCTTTGAAAGTTAATGAAGTCCATCCTGACCAGATAAAGAAATGGAGGGAGAGGCTGAAATACCGGGCATTGTTTCCGACTTTGAGATTAGATTACGATAAGAGTGTTTATGGCACAGCGGGGACTTCTACATATGACGGAAAGTCTTATGTAGGTCCCATGGATTGGGGGGTGTCTCTTTCCTGGGATATGGGGGATTTAATCTGGAACAATTATGAAGACGATATTGATACCCGCAGCCGGCTCAAAACCCAGACCCGTCTTGAGATATTGGATGATATAAGAAGGATATACTTTGAAAGGGAGAAATTAGAAATAGAGCTGGCGAATAACCCTCCCGATAGCCCGGACAAACTTTTAGAGAAACAGCTTTACTTAAAAGAATTAACCGCGGCTTTAGACGGATATACCAATGGATATTTTTCAAGGCGGCTGAAAGAGCTGAAAGCAAATGGCGAATAGACACCTACGAGGCGGCTTTTAGGATTCCTCGTAGGTGTCCCAGGGGTATCAATTCGGAGGAAGAATGTCAATGTGCAGGCCTGATCCCATGATAAAGATGAAGAAAATTGCTTTAATTCTTGCCGGAGGAAAAGGGACGAGGCTTTGGCCTTTATCCCGTGAGAATTACCCCAAACAGTTTGTAGAGTTTGATAAGGGGGAATCTCTTTTTCAGTCGGCATTGGAGAGGTTAATTCCTTGCTTTTCTCCTGAAGATATCTATATCGTTTCTTCTGAGAAGTATAAATTTACCATTTTAAACCAGATAGAATTCTTTAAGAAAATATCCTCTAAGAGCAGAAACCAAATTAAGAAAAATCTTATCTTTGAACCGGCGTCAAAGAATACCGCTCCCGCGGTTTTGTTTTCCTTTAAGTATTTAGAAGAAGAAAGAGGCATACATCAGGATTATGTAACCTATGTTTTTCCTTCCGACCATATCGTAAGGCCGATATCCAAATTCTGCCCTGTCCTGAAAAAATCTTCTAAGTTAGCAGAGAAGGGGTTAATAGTGGTGTTTGGCGTTAAGCCCAAATACCCTAAAGAAGGGTATGGTTACATTATTCCTAAACCTGATGGTGATTTAGTAAAAAGATTCATTGAAAAACCAGGCCGCAAACAGGCAGAGGCATTATTAAGAAAAGGGGCTTACTGGAATTCCGGTATGTTCTGTTTCAAAAAGAGCGTTTTCTTAAACGAAATCAGGAAGTTTAAGCCGAAAATGCACAGCTATTACAAGAGGCCGTTGAAATCTTTAGTAAAGGGTTTTCCTAAAATACAGCCCGATTCCATAGACTACGCGGTTATGCAGAAGACTGATAAAGCCGGGTTTGTCAAGTTCAACCTTAACTGGTCGGATTTGGGGAGCTGGGACAGCCTGCTGAATTTCTATTCTAAAGGCGGGAAGAATTTTTCCTTAGGCAGAGGAGAGTTTTTAGACTGCGAAGATTGTTTTATCTATTCAAAAGAAAGGCTGGCCTCAGCTGTTGGAGTTAAGGATTTGATTATTGTGGATTCAAAGGATTCTCTTTTAATAGTTAGGAAAGGAAATTCCGACAGGGTAAAGCAGTTGGTAGCCCGCCTGGACAAAAAGAAGTATGTTAATACAAAAGAAAACCTGACTGTTTACCGGCCTTGGGGATATTATTCCATATTAAAAGAGTCTGAAAACTATAAGGTGAAAGAAATAGGTGTTTATCCTAAGAAATACATCTCCCTGCAGAAGCATAAATACCGTAGTGAGCACTGGAATGTTGTTGAGGGCAGAGCGGAGATAAGAGTAGGTAAGAAAAAAATGGATGTTTTCAAGAACGAAAGCATTTTTGTCCCTAAAAAGAAACTTCACAGGGTATACAATCCCTCAAGTGGAACTTTGAAAATCATTGAAGTCCAGATCGGCAGCTACTTAGGCGAGGATGATATTGAAAGGTTTGATAGATACTAATGGGT
>CAZSRG010000086.1:0-4941 GCA_964609315.1 uncultured Planctomycetia bacterium | reverse complement strand
TAATGTATTGGCCCAATTTTATTTCATTACGGATATTTTCGGTATTTTTTAATTCTTCGTCAACGATTAAACCATATTCATTTAATTTTATTTTCATATCATTGTTAACTCTCTCGCAAAGATATTTCCACGATTTTTTGAATAAACGGTTATAAAATCCCTTCCAATTTCAGAATAATCGTAATTCTTCAATATTTCTTAAGTCCCCCCGGCCTTATCCGCTTTTCCACGCCTGCGGCGGCTGTAACGTGGTAAACGCGGGGCCGGCCCAAGCGGAGATTACCCTTTAGAATATCTGGGCATATTTTTCTAATGAAAAATATGGATTAAACTACAGCTGTCTCAGCTCTTTTTAAACATTTTTGAATATTTAATAAGTTCGGTTTATTCAGAAAAGAGCGAATTTCCTGTAGATCTTTGTCTTCAAGTAAGTCAGTATCATAAGTTGTACGAAATTCGTAGGGGACTCCGCTATGTTCAATCATCCTGATACTCTTCTTGATATCTTTAATATCGACTTCTACCGCGCAAACCTTATTATACTTTTGGAATGGGCCTTTAATATCCATAGCTATATAATCAATCAAATTGCCCGAAAAGATATTTTGTAAAATCTGAGGATTACTTCCGTTAGAATCAAGCTTAACTAAAAACCCTTCTTTTTTAATATCTTTTATAAAAGGAATTAGATCTTTTTGTAAGGTTGGTTCTCCTCCTGTTATTGCCACCCCATCTAGTTTTCTTTTTCTGCTTCTTAGAAAATCAAAAATATCTTGAACTGGAATTGTTTTAGAAAATAAATGCGGGTAAACAAGCTCGGGATTATGGCAATATCCACACCTGAAATTACAACCCTGAGTAAAAACAATACAGCAAACTTTACCGGGATAATCTATTAAAGAAAATTTCTGGAATCCCCCTATTCTCATAGTTTAAACACCTTTCTGTTTTTAAACTCTTCCTGTTTGCCTTTATTCCACTGATTCACGGGCCTTAGGTATCCTACTACACGGGAATAAACCTCGCAATCTTTGCCGCATTTCGGGCAAATATAATGTTCACCCCTGATATAACCGCAATTAGGACAGATAGAAAAAGTAGGAGTAATAGTAAAATAAGGAAGATGATAATTCTGGCAGACTTTTCGCACTAATCCCTTAACAGCATGATAATTTTTAATCTGTTCGCCCGCGAAAATATGAACGACTGTCCCTCCGGTATAAAGAGTTTGAGTTTCGTCCTGAGAATCTAAAAGCTCAAAAACATCATCGGTAAAATTAACAGGCAGGTGAGTTGAATTCGTATAAAAAGGCTCCGCTCCTTCTTTATACTCCTCTTCATTGGCACATTCAATTTCGGGGGATTTGGTTTTATCCATTTTTGCTAAACGATAGGAAGTTGATTCTGCCGGCGTGGCTTCAAGATTATAATTATTCCCTGTCTCTTCCTGAAATTCTATGAGTTTATTCCTCATAAAGGCCAGGACATCTATCGTAAACTTTCTCCCTTCCTCTGTCCCTATATTTTTCTTTAAAAAATTAAGGCAGGCTTCATTCATCCCTATAAGGCCGATTGTCGAAAAATGGTTTTTCCAATAAGAATCAAATCTTTTCTTTATGTCTCTTAAATAAAACTTCGTGTAAGGATAAAGATTCTTCTCTGTGAGCTTCTCTAAAACTTTTCTTTTTATCTCTAAGCTTTCTTTTGATAAAATCATCAGCCTCTCTAACCTTTTAAAAAAATCCTCTTTTGTTTTAGATAAATACCCGATTCTGGGCATATTAATTGTAACCACGCCGATTGAGCCGGTTAAAGGCGCGCTCCCAAAAAGCCCCCCTCCTCTTTTTCTCAGCTCTCTATTGTCGATCCTGAGGCGGCAGCACATACTCCTCGCATCTTCCGGATTCATATCAGAATTCACGAAGTTCGAAAAGTAAGCAAACCCATATTTACCTGTTGCCTCCCAAAGATATTCCAAATTAGGATTATCCCAGTCAAAGTCTTTCGTCATATTATAAGTAGGAATAGGAAAAGAAAAAATCCTCCCCTTAGCATCTCCTTCCAGCATTATTTCCAAAAACGCTTTATTAAATAAATCCATTTCTTTCTGAAATTTTTTATAGGTATCAGCCTGAGGCCTGCCTCCGATAATTACAGGCTGGTCCTTATAATAGGAAGGAACGGTCAAATCCAGAGTAATATTGGTAAAAGGCGACTGGAAACCTACTCTCGTAGCCACATTCATATTAAACAAAAATTCCTGTAAGGTTTGCTTCACTTCTGAATAAGATAAACGGTCGTAGTAGATAAAAGGGCTTAAAAGAGTATCAAAGTTAGAAAAAGCCTGCGCTCCTGCGCTCTCTCCCTGAAGAGTATAAAAGAAATTCACAATCTGGCCTAACGCGCTCCTTAGATGTTTGGCAGGACTGCTTTCTATCTTACCTGACGCTCCTTTAAAGCCTTCTCTTAATAAATCTCCTAAATCCCATCCGACACAATAAACCGAAAGAAGCCCGAGATCATGGATATGAAAATCTCCAAGCGTATGCCCTTCTCTAACCTCCTGGGGATAAATCTCATTTAACCAATAAACCTTGCTTACTTCTGAAGAAATATAATAATTCAACCCCTGCAGGGAAAAACTCATATTGCTATTCTCATTAACCTGCCAATCCAGCTTTTCTAAGTATTGATTGACCAAATTCACACTCGCCCTTGTCGTTATTTTCCTTAATCTTCTATGCTGTTCGCGGTAAAGAATATAAGCCTTGGCAGTTTTCTTATAAGGAGAGGACAATAATACTTCTTCAACTATATCCTGTATTTCTTCAACATTCGGTTCATGCCCGCCGACGGCCATCTGAGACAAAGTTAAAACTTTTAAGGTAAGTTTCCTCGCAGCCTCAATATCAAACTCTCCGGTATTTTGGCCGGCCTTGGCAATAGCCATAGTAATTTTATGAGGACTAAATTTTTCACGCGAACCGTCACGTTTAATAATTTCAGTAAAGACTATACTCTCCGTCTGCATATACCCCTCCTTTTTTTACAAAAAAACCCCCGCCTTTTCTTAATGAAAAAACGGGGGGCTGCACCCTGATTAAACTTAGACCCCTTTTAACAGATAAACTATTCCACGATAGTTATATCTTCAATTCTCCTGGCAGGTATTCTGACTCTGGGATCAATCTAATCAGTATATCTTCCCGCCTTAATTTATAAAGCAGTGACTTTTTGTTTTAGTTAAAACTAAAACTTAACACTTTTCGTCCCCCATTACAGCACCGGGAGTGTTTCCGGTTTCCCGCCTATCAGCAGGCAGGTCACGGAATTCCCAATTAAGCCTTTTACGGCACCGGAAGAAATAAAAACTATAAAGAACTATTAATGATTATATTGTAACCACTACATTTTGTAAGTCAAGATATTTTTAAACACAATATGTGGTTATTAAACAATCTTTATATATTATTAAGCAGTATCCAACGAATCCGATATTTTTCTCAATCTTTCTAACCCATCTAAAGACAATTCCCAGCTTCCGGCAGAAGCATTAGCGCTGAGCTGTTCGTAATTGCGGCAGCCGGCTATCGTGACAGCAATACCTTCCTGCTGATTAACCCAATTCAAAGCAACTTCAGCAGGATTCTTATTTCTTTTCCGGGCAATATTTTTTATCTCTCCGATTAAAACCTGAATCTTACTCCAATAAGGCTCTTTATAATAAGGGTAGAAGAAACTGCGCGCGTCACCTTTAGGAAAACGCGGAGGATTTATATACTTGCCGGTCAAAATCCCGCCTCCCAAAGGCCCGTAAGCAATCACCCCAATGTCATTCTCCGAACAGAAAGATAATACCCCTTTTTCTATACTTCTGTCTAAAAGAGAATATTGAACCTGCAAAGTAGTTATAGCAGTAATTGATGAAGCTTTTTTCAATAAAGACAAATCAAAGTTTGAGACTCCGATATATCTAATTTTACCCTGCTTTCTGAATTTTAATAATTGGCCTAATGTATCTTCAATAGGAGTATGAGGATCGGGATAATGACATTGGTAAATATCTATAGTCTCAATCCCTAATCTTTTTAAAGAATCCTCCAACTCTTTGGCTATTGCTTCCGGTTTAAGGTTAAAGGTAAAACCTTTGCCTTCAGGCTGGATGCCGCACTTAGTAGCAATATAGAATTTACTTCTAATTCCTTTTATTGCCTTACCTATTATTTCTTCACTATGCCCTCTTCCATAAATTGGAGCCGTATCAATAAAATTAATTCCAAAGTCCGCCGCCGCCTGTATAGTTGAAATAGATTTTTTATCATCCGCTTTCCCCCAGTCTCTTCCTCCTATCGCCCAGGTGCCCAGAGAAACTGCCGAGACCTCCATATCAGTTTTAGGAATCTTTTTATACCGCATTTTTCCTTATGTAAATCAGAGTAATAACCAAAACCAATAGTGAACCCTATTAGAGAAAGCTACCGGTTTTAACCGGTGGCCATTGCCGATTGAGGACAACAGTAATTTAAAGCCACCGTTAGAGTAAACCCGCTCGCCCCGTTAGAAAAATTCTTTCTAACGGAGCTAACGAGGTGAAGATTTATATTGTAAACTAAATTTACAAGAGAATCAAGGAAACTTATATTAGCATAAACCCAGGCGAATCTAACCGCTCTTAGCGGCCATTTAGGCCTTTGCCCCGTTAGAAAACTTTGTTCTCTAACGGGGTGGACTTATGCCCGTAAGGATATACTTTCCTATACCATCAAAAATCAACCTGCGCCCTTAAGCCGCCCACAACAATAGTTTTATCCCCATTTGCAGCATCACCGCCATAAGGATCCCAGATTACCTGGATATCTGGACTTATAGTGAGATGACCATTAACCTTGAAGCTGTAATAAGCTTCCAAATGATCTTCTGAATCCGCCTTTACGCTCTTTG
>CAZSRG010000085.1:0-5024 GCA_964609315.1 uncultured Planctomycetia bacterium | reverse complement strand
GAATTGATCCTGAGCGGCCGAAGGGAGTCGAAGGATCTATGGTTTAATCCCCCGCAACTTGTTGCGAGAGAATTATAAAGAATAACTCTTTGATACCCCGTAGCTTGCTGCGGGGTAATTCATTTTAAATAGAAGTGTGGCCTTTATTAGTATTGTGTGTTGCTTGTCGTGTCTCGTTGGTGAAGGGGCAAACATTAAGGTAATCCCGCCTCAGAGAAGATGTTGGTAAATTATCGTTGACAATTTACCAACCTTCGGCGGGATCAATTTGACTAAGTGATTTTTTATTATTAGAAATAATAAAAAATCACAGTCTCATTGCTAATTTGTAAACATTAAGATAATCCCGCCTCAGAGAAGATGTTGGTAAATTATCGTTGACAATTTACCAACCTTCGGCGGGATCAATTCGACTAAGTGATTTTTTATTATTAGAAATAATAAAAAATCACAGTCTCATTGAGGAGGAGGTAGATGTTAGAAGGATTTAAGAAGTTAGGGTTGTCAGAAAATACATTGGATGCCTTGAAACGAAAAGGGTTTGAAGAGCCTACTAAAATACAGGAAAAGGTTATACCTTTATTATTAGCCGGTAATGTGGATATCGTGGGGCAGGCTCAAACCGGAACAGGAAAAACCGCTGCCTTCGGCCTGCCTTTAATTGAGAGGCTTGAAGAAGGGAAGAAACATATACAGGTTCTGGTCCTAACGCCTACCAGAGAGCTGTCTGTTCAGGTTGCTGAAGAGATTAATTCCTTAAAGGGGAGGAAACGGCTTTCTACTGTGGCTATTTACGGAGGCCAGTCTATGGACCAGCAGCTGCGCCGCCTGCATAGAGGAGTGGATATTGTTGTGGGGACACCGGGCAGGGTTAAAGACCATTTGCAGAGGGGCAGTCTTAAGGTAAAAGAGATATCATATATTGTCCTTGATGAAGCTGATGAAATGCTGAATATGGGGTTCATTGATGATGTTGAAGATATATTGTCTTATACCAATAAGGAAAAGCGCGTGCTCCTTTTTTCCGCGACTATGCCGGGAAGTATATTACACTTAGCTGAGAAATATATGGGCAGTTACAAGCTTATACAGGTGGAAAAAGAGCATCCTACTGTAAGTTTGACCGACCAGATTTATTTTGAAGTCAACCATTCTGACAAGATTGAAGCTTTGTGCAGGATCATTGACAGTGAGGCGGATTTCTACGGGCTGATATTCTGCAGGACGAAAATTGATGTTGATACGGTTTCCAGGAAACTCTCTGACCGCGGTTATGATTCTGACGGCCTTCATGGGGATATTTCGCAGTATCAGAGGGAGAGGATACTTGGAAGGTTTAAACAGAAACGGATCAATGTTTTGGTAGCCACTGATGTGGCCGCGCGGGGCATTGATATTATTAATTTAAGCCATGTTATAAATTATTCTCTGCCGCAGAATCCTGAATCCTATGTCCATCGTATCGGCAGGACCGGCCGGGCGGGTAAAGAAGGGACTGCGATTACTTTTGTTACTCCTGATGAATACCGTAAGCTTTTAGTTATTAAGAGGATTGCTAAGACTGATATCCGCAGGAAAAAGATTCCCGCTGTAGAGGATGTTATCAGGGCAAAGAAGACGCGGATAAAAAACGATATCTCCGCGATTATACAGTCTTCTCTGGACAGCCAGTACCTTGATTTTGCCCAGGAAATACTGGCAGAGACCGAGTCGGACAAGGCCTTAGCCGCCTTTATTAAATACTCTTTTGGAGATGAGCTAAGCGTGCGTAATTACAGCAGGATACGCGATGTATCTGTTGATATGAAAGGGACTGTCAGGCTCTTTGTCGCCAGAGGGAGAGCTGATAATATGAGCCCGCGTAAGTTGGTGGATATGATAAAAGAAATAGCTCAGGTTGATTCCTGGAAAATACGCGATGTGCGCATTTTTGACAAATTTTCTTTTATTACCGTTCCTTTCGGCGACGCGGAAGTTATTCTCCACGCCTTTAAGAAACAGAGGACCAAAAGGCCGATTGTAGAACGGGCTAAAGAGAGGAAAAGGAACCGGCCGTCTTAACCCTTGTCTTCATATGAAGGGTAAACACCTAAAAGGAATCAGCGCCAATATCCTTTTATTGGGCATTGTCAGTTTTCTGAATGACTTCAGCAGTGAAATGATAATGCCTATTCTTCCTATGTTTATTACAGCATTAGGAGGGACAGGCTTAGCTGTGGGCTTAATCGGCGGGCTGAGAGATAGCATTTCGAGCATATTGAAAGTTTTTTGCGGATATTGGTCTGATAAAAAAGGGAAGAGGAAAAGTTTCGTTTTTTCCGGATATTTAGTTTCGGGGATATTTAAACTGTTATTGTCTTTTTCAAAGATATGGCAGAACGTTCTAATTTTATCCAGCCTTGAAAGAGTCGGAAAGGGTGTAAGGACTGCTCCCAGAGATGCGATTATCGCGGATTCTATGCCTGAAGAGAGGGGCCGGGGGTTTGGAATACACCGGGCTTTTGATACTGCAGGGGCTATATTTGGGGCTTCGGCGGCATTTATCCTTTTCTGGTTTATAGGGCTTGACTTTAAATCAATTATATTTTTAGCCGCTCTTCTTGCCGGGCTTTCCTTAATTCCGGTGTCTTTTGTAAAAGAGGAGAATATCGAAAAGAAGGATATCACTTTTAAATTAAGCATCGGGATTCTTCCTGATTCTCTTAAATTGTTTATTCTTATTTCCGGTATCTTCGCCCTATCTAATTTCAGCTATATGTTTTTTATCCTGAAAGCGGGAGGATTGTTCGCGGGAAGGCTGTCAGTAGGGGCAGTCATCCTTCTTTATATACTGTTCAACATTTTTTACGCCCTGTTTTCCGTTCCTTTTGGAAAGCTCTCTGATAAAGTAGGAAGAGAAACAGTAATTGTTTCGGGGTATCTTTTCTTTTCAGCGGTATGCTTCGGTTTTGTATTCTTTCGTTCTGTCACAGCGGTTATAATTTTGTTTGCTCTTTACGGATTGGTCCAGGCAATGATTGATGCCAACCAGAGGGCTTTTGTTTCTGATTTATCGCCGGAAGGAATAAGAGCTACCGGCTTAGGTGTTTTTCATACTGTTATAGGGTTAGCTGCGCTGCCGGCAAGTTTGATTGCCGGTTTGTTGTGGCAGAAGATTTCTCCTTCTTCAGTTTTTATTTATGGCGGCGTAATGAGTATTATTTCGGTTGTTATGTTCCTTGTCTTTAGCCGTTATTTTAAAAACAGTAGGTCTTTCAGGTTAAAGCAAATGTAAAGGCGGTTGTTATGTTTGATGTTTCAAAGAAAAGATTAAGAATGCGGTTTGTGGTTCCGGCTTATCCCGCGTTTAACATCTATTCTTCTGTGGCTAAGGTTACTACGGCATTAGGGCCGGTATGTGTTGCCAGCGTTGTGAATAAGATGGATAGATGGGATGCGGAGATCATTGATGAAAATAATTTTGTCCGTTACGGGCCGAGGTTAAATTCCGGCGAAGTTGACCACGGATTTTTAGAGAAACTCAGGCCGGTTGATGTTGCCGGTTTTTACGGGGGGTTGACAAGCACTATTCCCAGGCTTTACAAAATAGCCCGGTTCTATAAAGAAAGAGGAGTTATAACAATAGCCGGAGGCCAGCATTTTGTTGAAGAAAATATTCCTGATGCCTTGAATTCCGGGATTGACTATTTAGTCATAGATGAAGGCGAAGAAACTATTAAAGAATTTCTTCCTGTTTTGGAGGGCAAAGGCGATGTCAGCAGGGTAAAAGGCATTGCTTATTTGGATAGAGGTAAGGTTGTTTGTACTCCAAAAAGAGATCCTTTGACTGATTTTGACAGCCTGCCCCTGCCGGATTTTTCTTTAGTGCGCTATTCTAAAATTAAGCTTTATCCGGTTGGAAGAGTCAGAGGCTGCGGTATGGATTGCGAATTCTGCACGGTTAAGGGGAAACCGAGGTATGCTTCTCCTGAACGTTTGCTTGAGAGTATAAGTTTTCTTGTGGAAACTAAAGATGCCCGGCATTTCTTTGTTGTTGATGACCTTTTTGGGCAGAGGCGTGATGAGACCATAAAATTATGCAATATGCTTAAGGGCTATCAAAAGAGGATAGGCCGGAGGCTGGATACGACTGTCCAGATAAGGCTGGATAAAGCAAAAGACAGAGAATTGCTTCTTGCTATGCGCGGGGCGGGGATTAATACTGTGGCCATTGGTTTTGAATCCCCGATTAAAGAGGAATTAGAAGTGATGAGAAAACATATCCTGCCTGAGGATATGATATCTCTTGCGGGTGTATATCATAAGTTCGGATTCTTAGTGCACGGGATGTTTATCTTCGGCTACCCTTTAAAAGAAGATATGCGTTTTAGTATGCCGGCTAAAGAACGCGTAAGGCGCTTCAGGAACTTTATCAGAAAAGCTAAGATTGATACTGTCCAGATATTACTTCCTGTCCCTTTGCCGGGAACAGAGTTAAGGAAGAGGCTTGAACGGCAGAAGAGGATTTATCCGGGTCAGGATATAGGCTGGGAATATTATGACGGGAATTTTCCTCTTTTTGTGCCCGACAAACCTATGACTCCGGAAAAAATGCAGGATTCTATAATCAAGATTATGGGCAGATTTTATCATTTCAGGAATATGTTTATGGTTGGCCTGCATATTTTGTCTTTTCCCGCTTTAATTTTCTTTTTGCACAATATCAAATCCGGCTGGAGGAAATGGTACCGTCCCTGGAGAAACCACCTGCTCAGGTTCGGCGGATGGGTTATCTTGAAAGGGTGGACTTCAGAATTTAAAAAGGGTGGATTTATCAGGAAATTAAAATTAGCGGAAAAAGATCTAACCCGGGAATAGAACCCCCCTGCGTGAGGGAAAAGGGGCCATACCTATTAACCCAAATAATGCGGTTAGCATTATTTGCCCGCCTGTGCCCGCAAGGGTATAGGGCCGCCCCCATATTTTCCACTGGAAAATATGGAAAGGCCGGGGTTACCTAAGGGGAAAATGCTGTGTACTCTTTA
>CAZSRG010000084.1:0-5165 GCA_964609315.1 uncultured Planctomycetia bacterium | reverse complement strand
GATCAATTCGGCTATAGACTTTTTCTTCGAAAAAGTCTAAGTCTCATTGATTAAAATAGGTGTGCCCCCTTTTCCTGACCCCTTTTCCACGAGTTGTTTTGAAACCTGCGCTACGGTTAAATATCCTTTAAGCAACAGAATAAAGCCTTTATTTTAGATTGTTCAACACAATTTTACATTATACCACACCTAAAATAGGCATAATCACTTATCTTTAAGGCGCACTTCGTTTCTAAACTATATATCCTGAAGCTCAATATAATTGATCAGGCCATTTTTAATACCCTTATTCAAGTTCTCTATGACTTCTCCCTTTGCTGAAAAATAAATAACCTGCCATCCTAATTCAGAAATCTTCATTAACATTTCAAGTTGTCTATGCAATCTATCAGTATCTGCCTTTATAAACGGGTCATCCATAATGAAAAACCCTTTTTTGCCTTTTAGAATCTTTTCTCCAAGAACAAGCCTGATGGAAAGATATAGTTGATCGTAAGCGCCTCCTGATAACTTTTCCGCGGACAATATCGTCCCATCTTTCCGCTTAACTTCAATATTTTCTGTTTCTCGATTAAACAGCACCTCTTTGTAAACTCCACCTGTTATCTTATTAAAATACCCGGAAATATCACTTTCTTTACCAAAAAGTTCTGATACTTTCTCCTTTTCTTCAACTCCTATTTCTTCAAAAATATTTATAACTTTAAGCACGGTATCTTTGTTATCTTCCCTACTGCTGATAAACTCTTGTAATTTCTCCCGAACCGCATTTAAATCTACAGAGGTTCGACAATATAAAAAACCTGTATCTAATTCGATAATTTTGTTGACTTCTCTTTCAACTTCTTCTAATTCCTTTTGTAAATCCCGCATCTTTCCGGATAATTCATTATACTTTTCTTCATATGCTTCGCTTTCGTCTTTCATTTTTGAGAACACGCTTTCATCGTATTCTATTTCCTTAGATTTGTCTTTGTATTCTACAAGCTCTCGCACTTTTTCATCCCAGAAGGAAACATTTTCTTCTAATATACCGCTTTTTGTTCCAAAATTACTCTCCAGGATTACTCTCTGATCCCTTAACAGCTTTTCCTGCTCTTGTTTTAAACTAAGTTTGCCTAAATATTCCTGAAGCGATTCAACTCCGGCAGATTTTCTGAGTGTATCGATTTGCTCTTCTTTATCACTCTTCTTCTTCTCTATATTTGAAATTTCTCCTTTTATCCTGTCAATATCACTCTTTAGCACTTCCATTCTTGTTTTTGTATCATTTAATTCTTTGCTTTTCCCGGAATACTCTTCGTCAAATTTCTGAATATTAGAAATAATTTCTTCGAGGCCTTTTCCTGATAAATTAAACTTTGACAGTGTTAGTTTAATCCTCTCAAATGCCCCTTCAACCCAGGCGCGGTCTCTTATAAATTGATATCTGAAAATCCATGAAAATATAGACAAGAAGGAAAATAATACGATTGGAATGTATAGCGCTCGTGATTGAGTCACAATAAGCCCAATGAGAGAAATACCAAATATTGCTAATGAAATAATCCCTGCTATGTTAAAAAATCTATTTTTTTGTTCCTGCTGAGCTAACTCTCCCTTCTTTATTTCACAATTTCTCAATTCAAGCTTAACTTCACTATCGATTTTCTTTTTTCTTTCCTCAAGAATTAAGAACTCCTTTTCTTCTTCCCGCGCTTTTCTATTTATTTCTTTAAAATCGCCTTCCTTCTTAACAAAATCCTGAAGCAGCCCGTCTTTGTCTTCCTTAAACTTCCGGATATCTCTTTCGCAGTCCCGCCATAACCGCGCGCCGCTCTTATTATAATTCTCTAAATCTTTAATTCTCGCGGTTAGCTGATTGAATTTATCTAAGGCTTTTTCCCCCTCTTCAAATCGTTTTCTTCTTCTCGCGTTTTCAAAGTTTTCTATTATTTGCCTAATTCTTTTTAATTTTTCACTATATCCAACCAATTCCTCTTCAAGTTCGTCAAGTTTTTCGTTCTTGATCTTTTCAGATAAAGCATTGGCTTTCTCAATTAATGTATTCGCGCCCTCTAATCTGGTTTTTAACTTTTGGCTTTTAGCATCATCCCTGAACAATCCTCCGGGTGTTATCTTGCCCATTTCCAAAAGCGCCTTTTTTATATTAGAAATCGCTTCCGCTCTTAATCCGGTAAGCTTATCTGTCACATTAGTATAAAACTCACCCTCAGAATCAATGGAGATATCGCTGTCCCTTATTATAAAAATATTTCGGCACTCAGAAGGAGTTAATTCTGCCACTTTCGTAAGGTTAGTTTTTTCTGTTAATTTTACTTCGTTACCTTTGTCATCTTCTAATACCACATAACCTTCCGGGGCCTCTTCCACTCTATTGATATTCCTGAAATCCTTAACGCGCTTTCCTAATAATAATTTTACAAGAGCGTCTATTGTAAGTGTTTTCCCTTCTTCGTTTTTACCATATAGCAGGTTGAAATCATGTAAAACAATTCGCCCCCTATTGGGCAATGGGCCATATCTTATTACCGCAAACTCTTTTATTTTCATAATCGTGTTTCTATCATCGTTCTTATCGCGGCGTCATACATTTTTTTCTTCTTTTCCTCACTATAATCAGTTTTCTCAAGTTTTCGCATAAAACTTTTAAAAAGGCTGTCTTCAATGATATTATTAACATCCTGAAATTCATAATGGGCTTCGACACATCTCTCCTTAACGATATCCTCTATTTTTTCTTTAAGCTCAATCTCATTCATCCCTATCGCTTCACTATTTACGCATCCTTTAATCCTCAGGATAGCTCTTGCTTCTAAGTTTAGGCTGTCAAAACGCTCACTTACAATCTTTAGAGGTTTTTCGTCTTTAAAAGGATCGAATAATATATCCACATTTTCAAAATAAGGGCTGCTGACAGGATATTCTTTGGGCGGTTTTCCTGCCTCAAAAATATTAACTTTTCTCTGCCCGGTTTCTCTCTTAGTTATTGATATAGGCGAACCGGGATAAATGAAATATTTCCCGCTCCCTATTTCCCAAACATCAAATCGGGAATGGAAATGCCCTGACAGGACATAACTGATATTCAAATCTTTAAAGTAAGAAAGTTTAACCGGCATATATCTATCTTCTCCTTCATCTCCGAAATCTGTCCGGGAGAAGAACGCGTCAAGCAATTCTCCATGATAAAGCAGGATATTTTCTTTATCCGGAGTTAGACTATCTTTTAATAAATGAAGTTTGATTAGAATTCTTTCGGTATCCATCCGTTCGAAAGGAATTCCCCATATTCTTATGTTTTTATATTCGAAAGGGCTGGCTAAATCGGTTATAATAGTTATATCTTCCCCAAAATACATTCCCCTTTTATAAGAATCGGCATCGTGGTTTCCGGGAATAATTACAATCTTAAAACCGGTATTTGTAAATATTTCGCGTATTTTAGGCCTCAGGTTCTCAGCCTGAATATCTTTATCAAAAAGATCTCCGCTTATCGCAAAAATATCAATCTTTTCCTTCCTGCCAATTTCAATAAGCTGCTGAAGAGTCTGCCATCTCTCATCATTATATTCTTTTAAATGTATATCCGCTGTATGAAGGATTTTCATATTTTTATCTTTGCCTCACAACAAAAAGAGGGGCCGATTTTTCATTTTCCACTTTAGGTTGTAGAGTTCCCCCTTCTCTAACCATTCTTCCCTATTACGCAAAACACCGGCAGGGCTTACTATAATGAACAGCGGACGTCTCCGGCATCTTACTTCTAACAAAGTTTATGCCTGTAACTTTTATCGCTTTCTTCATTATTCTTTCTTCTGCTCTTCAAACCTCCAAAAAAAATCCGATCTAAAGCATATCCGATAAATCTATAGGATTACGCATCCCCTCTGTAGCTTCTTCCTTACTGAAGTATTCCGGATTATAATCACCTGCCCACTTTTTCATTTCTTCATGTTCTTCATGCTCAGAATCAGCGAGTATTTCAAGCAGCTGATAATATCCGGGCGCCGATCCGCAATCCTCAGGAGGGCACGCGCGGGCACCGTCAATACAGCGAGGATATTTTACTCCTTTTTGTAGAGATTCTATTCCTTCCAAAATTATCGTATGTTCCCAGCTATCACCAAAATCATATACATAAGTGAGTCTTGTCTTATCCTTAGAAAAATAATCGCTGATTTTCTTATCTTTTTCTTCCCATTGAGGAGGATTTCCAAATTCACACGCTTCCTCGCTTGTATCACCTATCCTAAAATTTCCATCATTAAATTCATGCAAATGTGAATTTGTCCAGCCCATTGCTTCCTGGATAATAAGATGAAACTGATAAAATGTAATATCGCTTTTAACCTCTATCGTTCTCCAAATTTGAGGTAGGATATCGTCAAGAACAACCTTAAACCGAAATATTTGTTTTGCCATAAGTTTTCCTCCCTTTATTCGCATATCCGCCCTTAATCTGTTCTATCCTGTCAAATGATTGTCTGATATCAAATTTTACCATCACTTTATCAAAACCATGCCGAATAATGAAATCAAGATCATAAAAGTCGCGCGGAGCAACTTTTAACCTGAGTACCGCGGCACGCAGCTTTTCACTCACGATTTCATTAAGAAATAAACAGCTGATTCTGCCTCCCTCAAACAAAGGCTTTCCGGTAAAAACGTGTATAAATTTATGTTAAACAGCCCATGTTTCAGTCCTATCAATAGGATTAAAACGTAATCCAATTCCAAGTTTAATAGTCTATTCCGTTGGGACCACAGCCGAATCATATACAAAATAGTAGATATATTGTTTTGACTCATTCCGCCCTGCGCCTTCAATATCTTCAACGCACATACCAAACTGTTTAGCAAAAGATTCAATGTTATCTTTTACGAGCTGAATAGACTTACGCCGGTTACCTCGGGTTGTTCTATAATGCGGCAGACGCATACTAAAATCCAAATCTTCACTCAACCGATAATAAACATAATAAATTTTATTTTAGAGCCGTCTACGATAAATAACAATCCTTTTTTAAACCTGAAGCCTTAGCTGATAAGTTTATCGAAAAATTGTATTACTGCCCGGCGGTTCTCCGTTGCCATTTGTTCTATGCCGGTATAACTTTTTTGCCTTCCATAGTTATTCCCACGGCTATCATAATACCTTCTTC
>CAZSRG010000083.1:0-5362 GCA_964609315.1 uncultured Planctomycetia bacterium | reverse complement strand
AACACAGGTTAAAAATGCTTTTAAAGATTTAATATTAAAAGCAAAAGCAAAATATATTTTTTTAAGCTATAACAATGAAGGGTTGATGACTTTAGATGATATTAGGGAAATTATGAGCTTACGTGGAGAGTACGGATATTTTACAAAGGAGTATAGTCGCTTTAAAGCCGATAAAACAGAAAATAGAAACTACAAAGCTAAAAGGACGGTTGAATATTTGCATTATGTAATATGTAATTAAGGTCAATATGTTTAAGAAGGTATCAAAACTTAAAAAATTCGGTATATTCCGCGATTTCTCTTGGGGAAAAGATACGCCAGATTTTGTTCGTTTTAATTTGATTTATGGTTGGAATAAAAGTGGGAAAACAACATTATCCAGGGCATTTGTTGCCTGCGAGAAAAAGACAATCAAATTCACGCAGTATCATCAAGATGGTGAATTTGAAATAAAGACTGATGGCGGGTCGTCAATCAATCACTCTAACTGCCAAAACTGTACAAAGCAAATAAGAGTTTTTAATAAAGATTTTATTGAAGACAATGTGTCTTTTGATCCTGCGAATTCAAGCAACCCGATTGTTTATGTTAGTGAAGAGGATATAGAAAGCAATAAAAAGCTGAAAGAATTACAGAGCAAGATTGCTCCTTTGGCGCAAAAATATGAATCTGCTCAAGAAGATCGTCGAAAAAGCGAAAAAGCTGAAGATGATTTTAGAATATCAACAGCCCAAACTATAAAAAATATAGTTGGCAATCTAAGGATTAACGATAAATATCGTGATTACCACAAAGGAAATGTTAAGAAGACGATTGAGGAAATTGGAATTGGCAATTTTACAAAGCTTTCAGATAAGGATTTTGAAGAGAAAAAGAAGCTCATTAGCAGTGATTCTCTCAATAGTCAAACTCCACTCGCGAAATATAATTTCCCTTTTTCCTATAACGGAAAAAATATTAAAAACTTTTCCGAAATATTTAGTGAGATATCAAAGCTCCTCAAACGAAAAATTATTGCGGAAACAATTGACCGTTTCAAAGATGACCCGGAATTAAATAAATGGGCACAGCACGGTTTTGAGCTGCACAAAACGAAAGATGAAAAGAAAAAATGTCTATTTTGCCAAAATGAATTTTCAGTTGGGTTCTTGGACACCTTATCTAAACATTTTAGCAATGACTACGAAAAATTACAAAACGACATCGATTCTTTCATTAAGAGTTTAGAAGGTTTGAAACGTGATAAGGTTGTGGAAAAGAATCAAGAGCTTTACGCCGATTTACAAGACAAGTACAAAGATAATGTAAAGGAATTAAACAAAATAATTGGTGAGTTGGGCAAATGGGTGGACGAAGCTATAAAGCGATTAAAAGAAAAGTATGACAATCTGCTTGTGGAGGTAAAAAATCCTCAGTCTCCAAAAGATTTTTCTGCTCTTTATGACGAAAAAGTTGAACAAATAAACGTTATTATCAAAGAGCGTAATACCAAAGTTGAAAATCATGAACAGGAAGTCAAACAGGCAAAAGAAGAATTAGAAAAGCATCTTATAGCGGTCGCGATAGATGAACAGGACTATTCAAAGATAAAATCAGAGTTTGATAAAAGCATTGAAGCAGAAAAAGAAGCCAAGAAAGCAGTTGATGAGAATGGTCAAGAAATTTCTAGACTTGAAAAAGAAACTTCTAATATAGGTAAAGCGGTCAAAAAAATAAACAGGCACCTAGAAGAGTTTTTTGGCAGGAAGGAAATTCAGCTTGAGCTAGACGATTCAAAAAAAGGCTACATTATTAAACGTGACGGTGATGTGGCGCACAATCTTAGCGAGGGCGAAAAGAATGCTATTGCCTTTTCATATTTTATTGTTAAAACACAAGAAAAGGGGTTTAAGGTCAAAGAAGGAATTATTGTTATTGACGATCCTATTTCCAGCTTTGATTCTAATTTTATTTACCATTGTTTTTCGCTTATAAAAAACCATTTCAAAAATGCAAAACAGCTAATTATTTCTACACACAACTTTGAATTTTTTAACCTTGTCAAAGATTGGTTTGAGCAAAAAAATCGCAAGGTCGAAAGTTATAACAAGAAAATAACAAACGAATCAGATAAAAAGCCGATTCCTTGTGAATATTTCATGATTGAGAATGTCATTGTAAACGACAAGCGTTGTGCTTCAATTGTTCCTCTTGAGGAGACATTGCGAGAATTCAAGTCAGAATATCATTTCCTGTTTTCAAGATTAAATAAGTTTATTCCAGAGGGAGCGCCAGACTATGCGGATTTTTATACTATTGGAAATATCGCTAGGCGTTTTTTAGAGATATATGTAAATTTCAAAATACCGACTACTGGCGATTTGAAAAGCAGAGTTGATCAGCTTGATACAAAAACTGTTAGTGAAACTGAAAAATATAAGGTGTATAAGCTTATTCAAGAATTTTCGCATGGTCTTAATCCTGCCAGTACAATTGAACATAAAGATAAAAGCGAGATTCAAAATGCCATCAAAGTTTTAATGAAAATAGTTGAAGAATCAGATAAGAAGCATTTTGAATCTTTACAAAGTAATTTGTAGCTATAATCCGCCTACCGTTCTTTTAGTTGCCCCGCCGCCAGCCAGTCCTAAAAAATCGGGCGAAGCCCGAAAAGCAAAAGGGCAAAAAGGAAGGGGGTTTGGGGGAAGTAATTTTAAATAGGGACAGCCCCCATTTAATTGGGGCTGTCCCTATTTAATGAATTCTTGACAAATAGGCAAAAATGGTATATACTCCAAAATAGTCAGGCTATTATGGAGAACGTTCCGAATGAAGACAATTAACCGGATACTAAAAATAGATCTTCCTGCTCGTCAATCCGCTTTTTTATGGGGGCCTAGGAAGACAGGGAAAACTACATATTTAAAGGAGAAGTTTCCTAATAGCCTCATATATGATTTTCTGAAGACCGATTTCTTTATTGAAGTGTCAAAGAATCCCGCATTGCTTCGGCAGCGCTTGATTGCAAAACCTAAAGATATATTAAAATATCCGGTGATACTTGATGAAGTCCAAAAGGTTCCGCAAATATTAGATGAAGTCCATTGGATGATTGAAAACAAAGGCTTGCGGTTTATTCTTTGCGGGTCCAGCGCGAGAAAGCTGAAAAGAGGACATGCTAATTTGTTAGGGGGGAGAGCTTGGCGGTATGAGATGTTTCCTTTTGTAAGTAAGGAACTGAAGAAGATAGACCTTCTGCGTATTCTGAATCATGGTATGATACCTGTTCATTATCTGCAGGATGAAAATTACAGAAGGTCAATAAAAGCTTATGTGCAGGATTATTTGAAGGAAGAAGTATTTGCTGAGGGATTGACGCGTAACATTCCCGCGTTTTCAAGGTTTTTTGACGCGTTCGGATATTCTCATGGTGAAATCACAAATTATTCCAATATCGCGCGCGATTGCGGGATAGATTCAAAGACGGTAAAAGAATATTATCAGATCCTTGTAGACACATTGCTTGCTATGAGGATAGAACCTTTTAAAAGAAGGCAGTCGCGGCGGGTTATAACCAAGGCATCCAAATATTACTTATTTGATGTGGGAATTGCCGGTTTTTTAACAAAGCGGAGGATAGAGGAAGAAAGAGGTGTAGATTTCGGGAAAGCGCTTGAGCATTTCATCCTTATGGAAATATCCGCTTATAAATCTTATAGCAATAGTGATTTTGAGATAAATTTCTGGAGGACAAAATCAGGCCTTGAAGTGGATTTTGTTCTTGATAGAGGCAGGGTTGCGGTGGAGATAAAAGGGACTAACAATGTGAAGAATAGAGACTTGAGAGGGATTAGGGCGTTTATGGATGAATATTCTTCAAAAAGAAACATTCTTGTTTGTAACGAGAAAGAGAAAAGGATTTATGATAAGATAGAGATTGTTCCCTGGAGCGATTTCTTACGCGAGCTATGGGACGGAGATATTTTATAGAACATATATGATTGTATCCTACACTTTTATTTTGTTAACGGTTCTTTTATGGGGAACGGCGCCTGTTTTTGATAAGATAGCTTTGAAAGAAGGTTCGCCTTTAATCGGCCTGATAATCCGCAGTTTAACGGTTATTCCTTTTATAATCATTTCCGGCTTTTTTGTGAAAGGGATCTATTCCGGCGCTTTTAAACTTTCAGCAAAAACCATTATTTTATTTTCTTTATCAGGCGTATCCGCCGGTGTTTTGGGGATGTTGACTTACTATTCGGCCCTGAAACGGCTTCCATCGTCTGTGGTAGTTCCTTTATGTTCAACTTACCCTTTAATTGCCGCTTTTTTAGGTATGGCCATTCTGAAAGAGGGGTTCAGTTTTGTTAAACTTTTAGGCGTGGTGTTTATAGTTATAGGCATTTGGCTGGTTAAATAAGGCTATTAATGGTTTTATTAGTTAATTCGGCTGTTCTTATTTTAGGCTTGGTTTTGATTATTCTTTCTTCGGATTACCTTATAAAGGTTTCCGTAAAGCTTGCCTATCTTTTAAGGCTTACCACTCTTTTCATCGGCCTCATACTTATTGCTTTCGGCACATCTTTGCCGGAAGCGGCGGTGAGTATTACCGCGGTGATTGAAAAGCATAAAGATATTGCTTTAGGTAATATTGTAGGCAGTAACATCGCTAATCTCGGCTTGGTTTTGGGAGTATCCGGATTGTTGATGCCCCTGAAGATAGATAGGTCTTTGCTGAAAAGAGAACTGCCTATTATGTTAGGGTCAGCTTTATTTTTGTATGTTTGCTGTTTAGACTTGGTTATATCTCGGTTTGAGGGCGCGGTTATGCTGGCAGGGTTTATAATTTTTTGCGCCCTTTCTTATAAACATTCTTCTTCTAAGGATTTGCCGGGAGAAACCGGCGAGAAACAAATATTGCCTTCGGTAAAATCTAAGACAGCGGTGTTCGCGCTTTTTATTGTTTCTTTATCCCTGCTTGTTTTAGGAGCCAACCTTATGGTTAATTCCGGCGTTAAAATAGCGGAATTCTTTAAAGTAAAACCCTGGATAATCGCGGTTACAGTTTTTGCGATAGGTACGTCTCTGCCGGAATTATCGGCTTCTATATCCGCGGCAGTGAAAAAAATTTCCTCAATAAGCATCGGCAATATTATCGGTAGTAACATCTTCAATATCCTTTTAGTTATTGGGTCAGCTTCTTTACTCAGGCCGATATCTCTTGAGAGGCATGTCCTTAAGTTTGAACTGCCTTTACTTATTGTGTTCAGCCTTGTTGTCGCTTTGTTGATGTGGGTAAAGAAGCGGATTTCCCGGATTGATGCCGGAATTTTGTTTATAGGGTATGTATCTTTTATTATTTTGTTGGTAAGAGGGATGTAAA
>CAZSRG010000082.1:0-5443 GCA_964609315.1 uncultured Planctomycetia bacterium | reverse complement strand
TTAAAAGAAATGAAAAAACTCAGTTTTATTCTGCCCTATCTGAATAAGTCCAAAAGATTTCTTCCCTGGATTTTATTCTTAAGCGCTGTAGGAATAAACATCTACCTCCGTCTTTTCCCGGCCTATTTACCCCAATTAGACACTCAGGCGAAGTTCAATACTGAATCGCGGATTTTAAATAATATTACTCAAAGGGTTGACAAGCTCTACCCTGATTATAACCCTTTAATAAAGGACAGGCTGATTGACGAAGCTTACAAGCAGGAAACAAAAGACAAGGAATCCCTTAATCAGAAGGTGAGGAAGGAATACCTAAAATTAAAAGACGATTTCCAGGATGATAGACATCAAACCTATCTGTTAGGGTTAGATTCTTACCAATGGATGAGGTATACCGAAAATATCCTAAAGAACGGCTATCCCGGAGACAAACTTGTCCAGAGAGACAGCCATGACAGCTATATGCTCGCGCCAAAAGGTGTTAAAGTCGTCTATGCCCGTCTTTTCTTTTATTTATCCGCCTTTCTTTATCAGATAACAACTTTGATTTTTAGGCATATTAGTCTAAAGGTTTTTCTTTTTTACCTTCCTCTTTTCTACAGTTTAATTTTGCTCTCATTGATCTATTTTCTTGTCCGGCGTTTCTTTTCGGATTTCACCGCGTTCTTATCGCTTCTGTTTATCGGGCTTAACAGTATTTTCTTTAGCCGGAGCTGTGCCGGATGGTTTGATTATGACTCTTTTACTCTGATTTTCCCTTTAATAATTCTATGGTTGTTAATAACAGCCGTTAAAAAGAATAAAGGGCTTAAGAAAATAATATTTTATTCTCTATCGGCAAGTATATTTTTCGGCCTCTATACTTACACCTGGGTAGCATACTGGTGGTTTTTTGTAGTATCATCGGCTTTCTTGGTATATGAAGCTTTGAATAATTACAGTATAGCCAACAAGGTTAACTGGAAAGTTTTGAGTTATTTAATCTCCGGAGGGGTATTTATCGCCGGGTGTATTATTTTCTCTTTTCTAATTGCCCATATGAACATAATTACCAATACGGTTTCAGCAGTGAAGTATAAAGTAGGGTTAGGACAATCTCAATCTCTGTCTATCTGGCCGAGTACTTTTTATACGGTTGCTGAATTGCAAAAAGTTAATGCTTTAGGATTGGTCAAGAATTTATACGGCCCGGCTATTTTCTTCTTTTCGATGATAAGTATGCTTTTTGTTTATATCAAGGAGCGAAGGACGGAAAAAAACGAATTTGTGGTTTCAATGATTTTTTGGGCGTTTTTTATGTTCTTCGCCTCATTGAGAGGGATAAGATTTATAGCTTTTTTAGCAATTCCTTTAGGGGTGTTCTTTTCTGCCGGCATAAGTTATATATTTGAGTTTATAAAGAAACGCTTTGCCTTAAATTTCAGGCGCGGGATGTTTTATCCCGCTTTGCTTACAGGTTTTGTTCTCTGGTCAATGAGCATCTTTTACGGTACGGGCTTAAATTCGGCAAGAAGAAACTTCCCCCTAATGAACGACAAAATGTATAAAGCCATGGTTTTTCTTCGGACAAAAACTCCACCTAAAAGCATTGTTAATTCCTGGTGGGACTACGGGAATTTCTTCAAAGCTGAGGGTAAAAGACGGGTAATATTTGACGGCCAGTCTCAGAATCGGCCGCTATCTTACTGGATGGGACAGGTTTTAGTTTCTGATGATGAAAATTACGCTATGAATATTCTGAGAATGCTGAACAATTCTTCAGACACTCTGTTTAAAGAAGTAAACGTGTATATTAATGATGATTTTCGCTGTATAAATTTGTTCCAAAGATTGCTGAGAAGCGATTTGAAAGAAGCGGAAAAAATATTAGAAGAGTCCAGCCTCCCGGTAGAAACCCAGCAAAAGGTTATTAATACAATCTTTTTGAAAGATCCCGGCCCGGCGTATTTTGTGGTTGACAGGAGCATGGTTTCAAAGACAGTCGCTTTTTCTTTTTTAGCTAACTGGAGTTTCCCTAAGTTGTATATAAAAAGGCACGGAGATTTATCAAAAGAGAAAATAATAAATGATTTAGAGGATATTTTCGGCCTACCCCGGGAAAAAGCTGAATCTTTTTATTTTGAAACTCTTTTAGCAGGAAATCAGGATGAGAATAGCGAGGTCTTATCCAAACGGTTAGGATTCAGTTACGGGTTGAGTGAAGGAAAAGAGGATGGCGGCGTCATATATTTTGGTAACGGGATAATTTTCAATTCCGAGGCTTTAAAAGCCAGGAAATTCTTTTCTAAGGAAGGAAAATACAGACAGTTTAAGGAAGTATTTTTCTTTGACGGCAAAAAAATAACCTCAAAATCTTATGAGGATACTGATTTTGACAAAGGCTGTTTAATTATTAAAGACGGAGATAAATGGAAAGCGATAGGATTGTCGAAAGAATTGGGCAAAAGCTTGTTTGTCAGCTTATATTTCTTGAAAAGCAAAACCCTAAAACATTTTGAGCAGGCCTATTCCGATGATGATGCCGGAATCTATATTTATAAGATAGAATGGCAGAAATAAATAAAGAGAAGAAATTAGAAGTTTCGGTAATTATCCCCTGTTTAAATGAAGAGGATGCGATAGGTATATGTATTGATAAAGTCCAGGAAGTTTTTGAAAGAGAATCCATTGCAGGAGAAATAATTGTTGTTGATAACGGGTCTACCGATAAAAGTATAGAGATTGCTGAAAGTAAAAGAGTTAAAGTTGAATATCAGCCTGTAAAAGGGTATGGTTCCGCTTATTTAAAAGGAATAGAGTCAGCTAAGGGGCAAGTCGTTGCTATGGGTGATGGTGATAATACCTATGATTTCCTTCAACTGAAAGATTTGCTGGATTCTATAAATGAAGGCAATGATTTTGTGGTTGGTTCACGGTTTAAAGGATCAATTTTAAAAGGGGCTATGCCTTTTCTGAATAGGTATATAGGCAATCCTGTTTTGACTGGTTTTTTGAACCTATTCTATAAGGCCGATATTTCTGATGCTCATTCAGGGTTTAGGGCAGTCAAAAAAGATATTCTGAAGAGATTAGAGCTCAGGACTACAGGAATGGAGTTTGCTTCTGAAATGATAGTCAAGGCTTTGAAAGAAGGGATTAGAATAAAAGAAGTCCCGATTACTTATTCTCCCCGTAAGGGAGAATCAAAGTTAAGCCCTTTGTCTGACGCCTGGAGGCATATGAGATTTATGCTTTTATTCAGTCCGGATTGGTTGTTTATGATCCCGGGGTTAACCCTGTTTCTATGCGGAATCTCTGCTCTAATTGTAACCGGGTCAGGATGGTTTTCTTTATTCGGCCACAGGTTTGATATACATGCGATGGTGTTTTTTACTTTCTTTTCTTTGGCAGGTTTTCAAATTATTAATTTGGGGTTATTCGCTAAAACTTACAGTTTTATAGAAGGATTTGATAAGGAGAATAGGCTATTGACTGTTTTCTACAGGAATTTCAATCTGGAAAAAGGGATTATAATAGGTTCATCCTTTTTAGGTATAGGTTCTGTAAGCGGTATCTACATAGTTTCTAAATGGATTAAAACTGGGTTTGGCCCTTTGAGTGAACTGAAATTATCATTATTGTTCTTATTATTTATGGTAATCGGCCTGCAGATTATATTTTCTTCGTTCTTCTTAAGCCTGTTAGGATTATCTAGAAATGGTAAAAGTCTTAATCATAAATGAGCCGTTTGTCCGGGATTTTTGCCGGACACAAAGGTGGGCGGCGCGCACCCGGGGCAGGGTTTTAAGAGCTCCTGATTGGTTAGCTTATTCTGCGGCAGTCCTTGAACAGGGAGGAGTCAATGTTAAATTGTACGATTTTCCGGCTTTAGGATGGGGCAAGAAGAAGTTAGCTGGTTTAATAAAAGAAAAACTCCCGGATTTTGTTGTTTTAGATTCTACTACTCCGTCTATTTATTCGGATATTGAATGCGCGGGAGTCGTTAAAGATAATTCTACTGCTAAAGTTATAATGGTTGGACCTCATATATCCGCTTTGCCTGAAGAGACGCTTTTAATGGCAAAAGGGAAAGTAGATGTAGGATGTATCGGTGAATACGATTATACAATTCGGGATGTTGTAAATAATTTTAACAGCTTAGATAGTGTCTCCGGCATAGCTTATTGTAAAGAAGGGGTAGTGACTAAAACTAAGCCCCGGCCTTTGATTGAGGATTTAGACAAACTCCCTTTTCCTGCTTGGCGGCATTTGGACTTGATGAAATACTTTGATGGGGGGAAACTCCATCCCTATATAGATGTGATTTCAGGCAGAGGGTGTCCTAACCGGTGTATTTTCTGTTTGTGGCCCCAGGTTATGCATGGGTTAAAATACAGGCTCAGAAGTCCTGAAAATGTGGTGGATGAATTAGAGTATGATATTAAGCTCTGTCCCCAGATTTTAAAAGGAGAATTTTTCTTTGAAGACGATACTTTTACCGTGAATAAAGAGAGAGCTATCCTTATTTGCGAGGAAATATTAAGGAGGGGCTTAAAAATAACTTTCTCAGTAAATGCCCGGGCAGATACAGCGGATTTGAAGATGTTTAGAATTATGAAACGGGCAGGCTGTAGGGAGCTGTTAGTGGGGTTTGAGTCTGGAACTCAGAGGATCTTAAATAATATAAATAAGAATCTAACTATTGAACAATCCCAGGAATTTATGGAATTAGCCAAGAAAACAGGGTTGCAGACTCACGGTTGTTTTGTAATAGGCCTTCCCGGAGAAACCGAAGAAACTGCCGAGAAGACTGTGGATTTTGCTTTGTCTTTAGGGTGTGATACTGTTCAGTTTTCCGGAGCAGTTCCTTTTCCTGGAACAGTTTTCTTTGATATGGCTGAGAAACAAGGCTGGCTTAAGACAAAAAAATGGTCAAAGTGGCTGGGGGATGGCGAACAGAAAGGGGTTGTAGAATATCCTTCTATTTCCGAGGAAAAAATAAACTATTATGTGGATTCAGGCCTTAGGAAATTCTATTTCCGTCCGGCTTATATGCTGCGATTTTTATTCAACACCCGGTCTTTTTCTGACCTTTACCGCAAATTCAGAGGGGCGTATAACTTTATAAGATATAATTTAGATAAAATTTTTAACCGTGAAAGATAAAATTTGTGTAATAGTTCCGGTGAAGGAAGATTCCGGGATTTTTAGAAAGTGTGTTGTATCTCTGTTGGATTTAGATTATGCCAATTACGAAATTATCATTGTTGATGACAGCGAGAAAGGAATTATAGAGAAGACATCGTTTCCGCAAGGGATAAAAGTTATTTGGTCTCAGAGTAAAGGCCCTTCTTATGCCCGTAATTTAGCCGCAAAAAGCACCGATGCTGATTTTTTGGCTTTTACCGATTCCGATTGTATAGTTGATAGAAACTGGCTGAAAGAGTTACTGGCAGGGTTTGAG
>CAZSRG010000081.1:0-5450 GCA_964609315.1 uncultured Planctomycetia bacterium | reverse complement strand
GGTACCCTCACGGGCACAAGCGGGCAAATAATGCTAACCGCATTATTTGGGTTGAGAAAACAAACCCTTCTGCCGATACCCCCGGCCTTATCCGCCTTTCCCCCGCCTGCGGCGGGGGAAAATTGGGGCCGGCCCTTCGGGCAAATAATGCTGACCGCATTATTTGGGATAAAGGCTTATCGGGATAGGTTCTTCCTCTTAGACTGTAAATCGCGGACAGCAGTAACAAAAACATTGCAGTCCGAAGGCTTGCCTAAATAAAGGCTGGCTCCGGCATTAAGGCTTTTTTCACGGTAGTCATCAAATCCCGTATAGGAATAAACAATAACAGGGACTTTTTTCAAGAAGGCGTCATTCTTTATCTTCCTTATCAACTCCGCGCCGCTGATACCTTTCTGCATATATTCCATAATAATAAAGTCCGGCGTATCCAATTTAACACGGTTTTTTAAAGTATCAAAGTTCTCAAGATTAATAACCACATACCTTTCGGCCTGGAGAACTTTTGTTATTTCCTTAACATGGGAACTTTTTATAAAATCAAGGAGAAAAATCACCGGGTTAACCGGTTTATTGATTATCCGGTCAACCTCAGAAATCAACTCCTCAATCTCAAACGGCTTGGGCATAAATCCGTCAACATCTATATCCTCAAAAATTTTCTGTAAATTTGCCCTCGCTGTCAAAATCAAAACCGGAATCCGCGGCCGGCCATAAGCAGTAGATATTTTATTATAGAACTCCACTCCTCCCATCTCCGGCATGTTAATATCCAGAATTATAAGGTCAGGAGTAAATCCCTCCAGTTTTTTCAGCGCGTCTTTACCGTTAAAAGCAACGGATACTTCATAGCCTTTAACCTCTAACTGAAACTTGACCATTTCCACTAAATCAACCTCATCGTCAATCACCAATACGGATTTCTTCAGCCCGGGATTTTCCTCTCTCATCATTCTCTTCTCCGTTCTATTACCGGCAGGATAAAACAAAACCTGCTTCCTTCTCCATAAACAGATTCCACATGGATTTTCCCCCCATGACGGGATATTATCTCCTTACATATTGCCAAACCTAACCCTGTCCCGCCGGTTTTTCTTTCAGCGGGGGAGCCTAACTGCTGGAACTTCCGGAACAATTTCGGTAAATCTTCTTCTTTTATCCCGCACCCGGTATCTTTCACACAAGCCTCTATATAATTACCATCCCCATTATTCTTACTGCTGATTTCAATGCCTCCGGAATCAGTAAATTTTACCGCGTTAGAAACAAGGTTGCTTAAAACCTGATTCATCTTATCTGAATCAAACATAACCGAGGGGAGATTTTTATCCAAGCCGGCTTTAAGATAAAGGCCTTTTCTCTCCGCGGTAGGGCGGTATATCTCCACGGTTTCTTCAATCAGGGAATTAATATTGCCTTTTTCTCTTTTTAACTTGTATTTGCCGGACTCTATCTTTGATAAATCCAAAATGTCGTTGATAAGCCGGTTAAGCCGGTCAACATTATTTTTTGCCCTCTCAAGGAAATCCCTCTGCCTCTCAGTTAAGTCTCCAGCTGTACCGCTGGTAATAATGTCAATTGCCATCTTAATAGACGATAAGGGCGTCCTGAGTTCATGAGAAACAGTGGAACTGAAAAATTTCTGAGCCTCATACATATTCTTCAGCCGCCTATTTAAAGAAACTAACTTCTCATTCTGTTTTTTCAGCTCCGCGGCAAGGCTTAGGTTTTTTTCTTCTAAATCAAATTTATTTACCGCGTGCCGCACAGTAGATTTTAAGTCTTCGTCATTCCAGGGCTTGTTTATAAAACGGTACACGCCGCCTTTGTTTATGGCATCTTCGGCTACTTTTATGTCGGCAAAACCGGTAAACAGTATCCGGACAACCCTGGGTTTTTTATCCTTTACTTTTTCCAAAAAATCAACTCCCGACATAGACGGCATTTTCTGATCAGAAACCACAGCTTTTATCTCTTCTCTATCCAGCAAATCTAAAGCTTCTTCACAACGCGTAGTAAAGAATACATTGAAACTTTCTTCCCTGAAAATCCGTCTCAAGGATTTTAAGATATATTCTTCATCATCAACAATTATGACATCTATCTTTTCCATTACTGCCAGACTCCTCTTATATTTGCTAATCAATCTAAAATAAATCTTCCTGAAGAATCCTTCTTAAAATATGTAATCCCGGGATGCTTTTTCTCTAATTTTCTAAGAAACCTATCCCTTTCCCGCACTTCAGAAAGTAAAACCTTATTCTTTAAGACCAATTCACGCTGTTCTAAAGCTCTTTGAACCGTAACCGCTAAATCTTCGTTATTCCACGGTTTAAGAATAAATTTATAAAGGCACCCTTTATTAACCGCTTCCACAGCCATACTCAAATCCGCGTGGCCGGTAAGCAAAATAGATATTATATCAGGATTTTTTCGGTAAACCTTAGTCAAAAAATCAAGCCCGTTCATCTCAGGAAGCTTATAATCACAGATAATTAAGGATATATCCTCTGTTTCAATAATCGGCAGGGCATTCTCCGCGCTGCCGGCTGTAAAAATTTGATACCCGTCATCCCGCAATGCCCGGTGAAGAGAATGAAGGACATTTTCCTCATCATCCACTAATAATATTTTTATTTCCGCCATAACAACCCTTCCTTTTCTCCGCTTTTTCACTCTTCCTGCCGGTAAACCCCGTTAGAAAAATATTTTCTAACGGGGTAAATCATATTCCCGATGATTCCCTATGCCGGCAGACAAATTTTAAAAGTAGCACCTTTTCCAACTTCACTTTCTACCTGAATATCCCCCTTATGCGCCTTAATAATATTAAAACTAATGCTTAACCCCAACCCTGTCCCCCGCTCTACCTTTTTGGTAGTAAAGAAGGGGTCGAAAATCTTATCTCTAATTTCAGGAGAAATACCTCCGCCTGTATCAGATATTTCAACACAGGCCTTTCCGTCTTTATAAAAAGTGCGTATCGTGATAACACCCTGTTTTTTTATAGAATGGACAGCATTAACCAGAATATTAATAAATACCTGGCCTATCTGCTGAGAGTTACAGTTTACCGGCGGCAGGCTGCCGTATTCTTTCTTAAGCTCGGCTTTATATTTTATCTCATTCCAGACAATGTTTAAGACCCCGTCTATGACTTTGTTCAAATCCACCGGGCTTCTTACTCCTTCATCACGGTGAGAAAATGTTTTCAAATCCAGGACTATCTTCTTAATCCTATCCAGCCCTTCTCTAGACTCCCGCAGGAGGTTATCGATATCGGCAAGGATATACCCGATACCTAACTTTTTCTCCATATCATTTATCCGGCTGATAATCTCAGAGGATTTATTAAAATCTCCTTTTGATACCGCGGTTTTTAAAACTTCCTGCGCCCTCAGATATTCAGAAAGGCGGTCAATATACTTCTCAAAAGTCGCCAAGTTGCTACTGACAAACCCTAAAGGATTGTTAATCTCGTGAGCTATGCCGGCGGAAAGCTGTCCGATAGAGGCCAGTTTTTCAGACTGAACAAGCTGTCTCTGCATATTTTTCAATTCAGTATGAGCCTTCTTTATGGCGTAGATTGAATTTTTTAACGCGGCTTCATTCCTCATTAAATCCCTATTGAGAGCCTCAAGCTCCCTTCCTTTATTTTCTAAAGCATCTTTGGCTTTTTTGATATCGCTGATATCTCTTACTACACAGACTATATCCGTAACATTGCCTTGTAAATCTTTTATCACCGATCCGCTAAAAAGCACAGGGATCTCCTTCCCGTCTTTAGTCCTATAAATTGTCTCCTGGCTATTTATCTGATCCTCTCCAATAAATCCGCCTAAATCCGCCTTTTTAAAAGGGGACCCTTCTTCTTTTTCCGGGAACAAAAAACGCACATCTTTGCCTATCAACTCAGCCTTTTTATACCCCAACAAATCTAAAGTTCTCTGATTAACTATCTTGATCGATCCTTCAGGCGAAACTACAATTAAGCTGTCAGCCATACTTTTTATGATATTATCTACATAGTCTTTTGAAACAGTCGTTTTCTGCAAATCCTCTACCATCTTATTGAAAGAACCGGCAAGCTCTTCTAACTCATCATAGGATTTTATTTCTAATCTCTGAGTCAAATCTCCTCTCCCTATAAGGCCCACGCCTTTGACTAATTCTCTTATCGGCCTTGTGATTCCTTTAAATAAAAAGAATCCCCATATTACAACCACAATCCCCATTCCAACAGTTATTAGAAACATTACGCGGCGGAAGGAGTATATAAGCGCGAATGCTTCTGCCTGGGCAATTTCAGCAATTAACCCGACTCCCCTCTTTCCCATCCATGAATAGAATCCTACTACAGGAACATTTCGATAGTCACGATATAAACCTACACCGGATTTATGTTTCAAGCATTCTTTAACACCTTCTGTATAAACCGTCTTTTTGAAGACATACCCTTCCCCAAATCTGGGTTTTGTCACAAAAATGTTGCTGCTATTAACTAAATAAGTATTGCCGGTCTTACCCAATCCCGTAGATTCTTCCATAATCCGGCTTAATTTTCTTAAATTCGCCCTGCCGGCTAATACTCCGATTACTTCTCCCTTACAATCTCTTAGAGGAGTAGATATAGTTAAAGCGAGTTCCGACATCTTTAGGGAATAGTAAACATTCTGAATAAAAGCACCTTTCTTCCCTTCAATGAAATAAGGCCGTTCTGACTTATCTATACCTTCACGTTTGGAATCCGTAGAAATGATAATTTTCCCTTTAGGCGTCATAATGAAGAATTCGCTAAAATCATTTTTCCCCAAATACATTCTTAAAAAACTTCTGAGCTGTTTGGACGAAAGCCCCATATGTGATTGGCTTTTCGGATGTTTCCATAGATTAGTATAATTTTCAATCAGGTAAGGAGACATCCCAATGTTCTCAATGCTTTCTTCTTCTGTCCTAAACCATTCATTGACTGCTTGTTTCTTAAGTACAACAACACTGCTCAAATGGTTAATAACTTTTTTTTTCAGCGCTTTTTTACCTTCTTCAAAAATGAAATAATTTACAGGGAAAAGAAAAAGGAGGAATAGAAACAGTAAAAATGCGGCCAGACAAGCCTTTATACTTCTTCTCCTAAACCTTAAATCTCTCATTGTCTATTCACCATATACTTCTTTTAGAAACTTCATAACATAAAGCCGGCCAAAAGATAAAGTTTTAAATGAGTAAGTAATGTTTATTGAATTGAGAAAAATTAAGATTACCCGTTACTAAAAAAGCGACGATTTTAAAATATCGTGTGTCGCAAAAACCTCTGGCTTTAGCCTTAGCTGCCTGAATTAAAGAATTTAAGCCTTCGAGCAACCCATTAATGAACTACCTCGCAGCAAGCTACGAAGTATCAAAAACTTTTCCAAAAAAGGAAACGCAGCAAGCTGCGGGGAATTAAACCA
>CAZSRG010000080.1:0-5460 GCA_964609315.1 uncultured Planctomycetia bacterium | reverse complement strand
AATTATAAAGAATAACTCTTTGATACCCCGTAGCTTGCTGCGGGGTAATTCATTTGCTAAGGGTTTCAGGGAAAAGGTGTTTCTATGTCTTTAATGTGGGATATTATAGAATCCAATAAACGGAAATCCCTAATTATCTTTTTCCTAATGGGGATATTCTTTCTTGTTTTAGGGTACTTTGCGGGATCAGCTTTAGTAAAAGGAGGCGGCATATACGGTATATTCGCCGCTTCTTTCATATGGCTGATTTTGTCTTTAATCAGTTTTTTTCAGGGGGATTCTTTAATCTTAGCTGTTAGCAAAGCTAAATTGGTAACTCATGACCTTCATCCTCAGCTTTTCAATGTCGTTGAGGAAATGAAGATTGCCGCGAATCTTCCGGCAATGCCCAAGGTTTACATTATTCCCGAGCATGCCCCCAATGCTTTTGCCGTAGGAAGAAGCCCTGATAAAAGTGCGGTTGTTGTTACAGCCGGGCTCCTTGAAAGGTTAAACCGCGATGAACTTCAGGGAGTAATTGCCCATGAGATGTCTCATATTCTAAATCGGGATGTTCTTCTTCTCACCTTTGCCGGGATTTTGATGGGAAGCATTGTTATTCTGTCAGAAGTTTTTTTAAGGGGGATGTTTTTCTCCAGAGGTTCTTCACGCAGGTACCGTTCAGGTTTAGGCGGCGGGCAGGCTCAAATTATAATTATGGTTATAGCTTTAGTTTTAGCTATTTTAGCGCCTATAATCGCCCGCCTTTTTTATTTTGCCATATCCCGAAAAAGGGAATATTTAGCTGATGCTTCCGGGGCAAGGCTTACCCGTTATCCTGAAGGGTTAGCTTCGGCTTTAGAAAAGATTTCTTCCGGCAGTGAAGAACTCCCCGAAGCCAATAAAGTAACCGCTCCTATGTATATAATAAATCCTTTGAAAGCAAAGAAAGTGTCTTTTTCGTCTCTTTCCAGCACGCACCCTCCCACGCAGGAGCGTATCAGGATATTAAGAAGCATGTCCGGAGGAGTAAACTTTCAGAATTATAACCAGGCGTTCCTTAAAGTAAAAGGAAGTTCTGTAGGTGTTCTGCCTAAGTCTGTTGCTGATGATGAAGAAGCCATTTTAGCCC
This sequence comes from uncultured Planctomycetia bacterium, assembly GCA_964609315.1. Lineage (GTDB taxonomy): Bacteria > Omnitrophota > Gorgyraeia > Duberdicusellales > Duberdicusellaceae > CAZSRG01. The sequence continues at coordinate 4,349 of CAZSRG010000080.1, read as the reverse complement.
GGACCGCTTCAAAAGAATCCCGGCCTTCTAAAGGCAAGAAAGCAGGTGCCCGGGATTTAGGCGATTTGATAAGAGTGTTAAACGGGTATGTATTTATAACCTGTGCCTGCGGGTTAAAGATTAAAGTCCCCAAAGATTACAAAAACCCTTCAATAAAATGCCCCCGCTGCGGCCGTCAAAATACCGTTCCTTTAGAAGGGCTGATTGCGGCGTCAGCTATGCTTAACCAGGCCGCGGGGGCGGGGTCAAAAGGCGGAGAACCCCCGCAAAAAGAACAGCCGGCATCGGACTCGCCTCAGGTATATACAAAGAAAGGTTCCGGCTGGGAAACTTTTAACTGCCGATGTGGCAGGTTAATAAACCTTTCTCCATCATTCCAGGGAAATCATGTTACATGTTCCAAGTGCGGCAAGGTTATAAATATTACCAGAAATAATTAGGGATGTTTTATGTTTAATTCTAAGCTTGTTTATGCTATAATCCTTTTCCCTTGCCGTTAACAGGGGAAAGTCCATTTTTGGGCATTAGATATTATCAGTAATAAAAGGAGATATCATGGATATGATGAAAGGTATTTCACATGTTATGGAAAAAGCTAAGGAGGAGATATTTTCAGGGAGTTTTATGAAAGCAGCAGGTGTATTGAGTGACAGTAAATTAGCTGTCCGAGAAGAGTTACAAGGAGAAACAGCAGAGAAAGTGCGTGGAATTATTGCGAAATTAAAAGGAACAGAACCGTTAACCTCAGAAGATATAGCTTATATTAAATTATGGATTGTAGGTGACGCAGAGAGTTATACTAAGATGGAGAACGATTTTGAAAGCTGGTTATCTGAATTTCAGAGGCTGAAAACTGTGTTGTCCGGATATGAAGAAAGGCAATTAGAGACATCGGAGCTCTTCAAATTGCAGGGAATACTTGAAGATGCAGTAAGAGTCGCTTCTGATATAGGGAACTATCTTGAGAAAAAAGAGCGTATAACTAAGTTTGAAGAAGCGGTTAAAGACCCTGCTTCTTTAGATAGAAAAATTCTTGAACATGTTTTGAATATGAAATTAGTTTCTCCGGAGATGTAATCCTTTTAAACTTGATGAGCTATTTAGTTTTTGCCCGTAAATACCGGCCGCGTGATTTCTCGGAAGTCGTGGGCCAGGAAGAAGCGGTTTCTTCTTTAGAAAAGGCCATAAAGAATGAACGTATTCACCACGCCTATCTCTTTTCCGGTCCGCGGGGAGTAGGCAAGACTTCTATGGCAAGGATTCTGGCAAAATCTTTAAACTGCCAGTCTTTTAAAAAACCCACAGTTACGCCTTGTGGGGAATGCGCCAGCTGCAGAGAGATAGCCGAGGGGAAATCCCTTGATGTTATAGAAATAGATGGAGCTTCCAACCGCGGAATCGATGAAATCCGCCAGCTTCGTGAGAACGTCCAGTTTTCCCCGAGCTATGCGCGCTATAAAGTTTATATTATAGACGAGGTCCATCAAATAACAACCCCGGCTTTCAACGCTCTTTTAAAGACCTTAGAAGAACCTCCTCCGCATGTGAAATTCATTTTTGCCACCACCGCTCCCGATAAAGTCCCGGTAACTATCCTTTCCCGCTGTGAAAAACTTAAGTTCGGGCTGGTTTCAGAAGCAAAGATTATAGAAAAACTCAAGTTTATAGCCGAGAAAGAAAACATACCGGTTAATAATGACGCTTTTCGTTATATAGCCAAATCTTCGTTAGGCAGTATTCGTGACGCGGAATCAATATTTGACCAGATAGCGCCTCTTCTTATTGAAGGCACAGGGTTAAAGGATATCTTATCTCTTATCGGCCAGACTTCTGAAGAAGACACCGTGTCTTTTATCTCCGGCCTTTTGGATAAGGATACATCCCGGGCGTTGATTATAATTAACCGCCTGATTGAAGAGGGCAAAGACCTGGATAATTTCCTCGTTACGGTGATTGAGTATCTGCGCAACATAATGTTTGCCAGGCTGGGAGAGAGTTTCTTTAAGCAGGCGGTGGATTTACCTTTATCTATCCGCGGCAAGATAATATCTTTTTCTCAGAGAGAACAGATGCCTTTTTTCTTGAGAACCGTTGATTCTTTCATTGAAGCAAAAAGGCTGGCAAAGGCCCTTCCTTCATTAAGGATTCCTTTAGAAGTAGCGGTCATAAAACTTACTTATAAAGATACGGGAAATGTTGTTAAACCAAAAGCTGAGACTGCGCCTCTTACTTCCAAAAAAGAGGCTCCCGCGCCTGTTAAGAATACCCCTCCGGCCAAGGATAAACTTAGCGGGTTTCAGCATAAAACAGCTTCTCTCAATTTAGGGAACATTTCCCGGTTTGTTGATTCTTTCAAGAGCAAAAAGAAGGATGATTTCAAGGTAGAAGCAAGTTTGTCTTCTGTGAATGAAGAAGCAGAGGAAGAGTCTTATCAATCCGGCGGGTTTTCTTTAGAAGATATAGAAAAAATATGGGAAGAAACCATAGAAGGAATATCCAGGCAAAGGATGTCAATAGCTACTTATTTAAGAGAGGCAAAACCGGTAAGTATTAAAGGCAGGGTTGTAAATATCGGGTTCGCGAAAAACCTTTCTTTTCATAAAGGTTCTTTGGAATCGAGGGAATACAAACAGTTAGTTGAAGAAGCGTTTTCAAAAAAGCTGTCAAAGAAGATGGGAATAAACTATATTCTCCTTGATGAAATAAAAAAAGTCATTCCTAAAGATAATAAATCCCAAGAATCCATTGACCGTATAGTTGACGCTTTTGGCGGAGAAGTCGTCACTTAACCTAAATGTGTGATTAGGAAGCAATATGTCAGCATATCCTGAAGTTTTAGAACACTTAATAGAAGCGCTGAGTTTTTTGCCCGGCATAGGCAGGAGAAGCGCTGAGCGTATTGCTCTACACATTCTTGAATCTTCTCCGGATAAAGTTAAGATGTTATCTTCTCTGATAGCGGAAGCCAAAGAAAAGATAAAACCCTGCCGGGTATGCAGCAATTTTTCAACTGACGGCCTCTGTCCTATATGCGGTAGTTCTAAACGGGACAAATCCTTAGTATGTATAGTAGAATACCCCAAAGACGTTTTAGCCTTTGAAAAGACCGGCCGGTTCCACGGTGTATATTATGTCCTTTTAGGCGCGATTGCCCCCTTAGAAGGCAAAGGAACGGATTCTTTGGATTTAGGCAAACTGATAAACAGAATAAAAAGCGGTGAAGTCAAAGAAGTAATTATTGCTACGGATTCCGACAGTGAAGGAGAAACCACAGCTGTTTTTTTAAAAGAGATTCTATCCAAGTTTGAGGTAAAGGTCTCCCGAATAGGCATAGGTTTGCCTTTAGGCGCGCAGATAGAGTATACCGATTCCGCGACTTTAGGCAAGGCCTTACAGGAGCGCAAACTGTTTTAATATTGCCAATGTTTCCTGCTTGACGGGGCATAGATGATACGCTATAATTTTGTTCGTATTTAACTTGTTCTTTATATATTTTCCCCTGTTGAGCCAGAGGTTCGTCAGCCTTTGGCTGAAGCTCAGCCGGTATGCCTTAAAAGGAATTTGCTCTTTTGAAATAGTATTTTTCCCGGTAGCTTCCGTCTTCGCTGAAGCTACGGCGGATTAATTCGACTAAGCACTTTTGTTGCGCCTTCGGCTTATAAAAGTGCAAGTCTCATTAAATAATTGATACCCAATTTCGCGGAAATGGGAATTTAATCGTTCTTTTAAATAACAGATTCCCCGGTAGCTCAATTGGTAGAGCGGTTGGCTGTGCCGAGGGCGTAGCCCGAGGCAAATGCTTCGGGTGAATTAAGGAGGTGAGATTGGCCAAGCAAGACAAACGTCGCTATGCGGACCATCGACAGTATTTGATAGCCGCAGTTCACAAAAGAAGAAAGAAAATAAGAAAAATGGCTCTTGAATACAAAGGCGGTAAATGCGAGCGGTGTGGTTATGACCAGTGTTTGGAAGCTTTGGAATTTCATCACATCAGTTCTTCAAAAAAAGATTTTAGCGTTTCTTCTAGAGGGTATACACGGAGTTGGAAGCGGGTAAGAGAAGAGCTGGATAAATGTAGTCTGCTTTGTGCTAATTGTCACCGAGAAATTCACGCCCAAGTTAGCAGCTCTCGCAGGAAACTGCGGGATGTAAACCGAGCTTCGCACGGTAACCTTAAGCGAAGCGAACGGGAAAAAGCGAGTAAATTCAGGGAAACCCCGATAAGCCGGGGCAATCCTGAGCCAAGCCCTAAATGGGAAGGTGCAGAGACTAGACACTCGCTACCTAAGTCCGCTAAGGATATGGTAAAGGTATAGTCCGACTCTCACAGTAATGTGAGTCAGTTCGTA
>CAZSRG010000079.1:0-5606 GCA_964609315.1 uncultured Planctomycetia bacterium | reverse complement strand
TTCTGCCTTCTGTTTTCTGTCTTCCATCCATTAGAGCCACTCCACCAATTCTTTTATCCCTTCCTTAACCCAGGAAAAGACTTCTTCAAACACAGATGATGTCCCCCCGACAGGATCGGGGATACCTCTATTATAATCCTTTAAGAACGAACCTAAAAGAAAAACCCGCGATAAAGAACTGCTCTCTATTGAACCTACCCTGTACTTATGAGGAGCATCCATAACAACAATTATGTCCGAAGAACGGATAAGATGCCGGTCAATCAACCTTGCCCTGTGCTGAGAACAGTCAATCCCCTCCTTACGCAAAAGGTTAACCACATTATAAGAAGGCCTCGCCCCTTCATAAGCGTGCGTGCCGCAGGAAACAGGTTCAATCCGGCCATAAAGCTTAAAGTTCTTATCTTTCAGATACAGTTTCAACAGATACTCGGCCATAACCGACCGGCAGGTATTCCCTGTGCAAACAAACAAAATCCTGCGGACATCGGTTACTTTCTTAATCTCCTGACTGCTTATACTCCCTTCTCTCTTGATTTTAACCGGCTTAACTGTCAAATCAACTACTGTTGAAGAAACCTTCAGTTGAGGAGATAATGAATCCACCAAGAGGTCAATCTCTTCCCCTAAATTATCTTCAACCTCCTGGGCGGTTACTGCTGGAGGATTACCGGAAACATTCGCCGAAGGCATAACCACAAAACAGGAGCTTTCTTTTAATATTAAAGAAGTTACCGGATGAATAGGACAGCGCAAACCTATTGTCTTAAAAGAATCTTTTTTATAATAAACTATAGTCAAAGGCCCCGGCCAGAATTTCTCTATCATCCTGTATCCGTAAGGAGGCAGGATATCTGTAAAAAAATCAATATCTTTTGCTGAGCTTATATGGACAGTAAAAGGTTTATCTATTGGGCGCTGTTTTATTTTATAAAGCCTCTCTAAAACATCCTTCCGGCTTAAATTAGCGGCTAATCCGTAAACCGTATCTGTAGGCATTGCCACTATCTTTCCTTCCCTGATAGATTCAGCAACTTTTCCCACCAGATTAAGGTCTATATTTTCAGGATCAATATAAATTTTCTCTAAACTCATTTTCCAGCCCGAAGTTTTAACTTATATTTTTTTAATTTACCTGACAATCTCTTATCCTTTAAAGCTAATATCCGAACTGCCATCAGCGCGGCATTAACCGCGCCTGCTGGGCCTACAGTCATTGTCCCTACCGGAATACCTTTAGGCATCTGAAGAATTGACAGCAGAGAATCTATCCCTTCAAAAGATTTGCTGTATAAGGGAACACCTATAACCGGAAGGTTGACATAAGAAGAAACCACCCCCGGCAAAGCCGCTGACAGCCCGGCGCAGGCAATTACAACTTTAACCCCCTTTTTTTCTAAGGAGGAAGCGTATTTTTTAAGCTCTGAAGAATCCCTGTGCACTGAGAGGATTTTCAATTCGTAAATGACGCTGAATTCATCCAGCGCCGCCAAGCCCGTCTCAACCTGAGGCAAGTCTGACTTACTCCCCAAAATAACCGCTATTTCTTTCATAACATTCTCTTATCAACTTTGTCCCACCGCGTAGGTGGGACGGCTTCTGTTTCCGATATCTTTTCGGTAAAACATCCCTTCAAAGGATATCTCGCCAATCGCTTTATAGACTTTATCCCGCGCTTCTTTCAATCCATCACCCAGCCCGGCGATATTCAGGACCCTTCCCCCATTGGTAATAAATCCGGTAACTGGCGGCTGGCCGATAGTGACCATTTGGCTTCCGGCATGAAAAACTATTACATCCTCTTTTCCTGATAACTTTTCTATGCCTTTTATCTCTTCCCCTTTCTCATAACTCCCCGGATACCCGCCCGCCGCTAAAACTACCGCGACACAAGCGCGTTCATCCCAGTCCAGGCTGCCAACCTTATCAAGCCCTCCGTCAACAGACGCAATCATAATCTCAACTAAATCACTTTTTAATTTCGGAAGGATCGCCTGAGTTTCCGGATCTCCAAAGCGGACATTGAACTCTAAAACAAAAGGCCTGCCGTTATCAATCATAAGCCCTCCGTATAATACCCCTTTAAAAGGCTTGCCGTCTTTAGACAACCCCTCTATTAAAGGATAAAAAACCTTTCCCATAATTTTTGACAGCAAAGCATTATCCACCATAGGCACAGGACAGTAAGCGCCCATGCCCCCGGTATTAGGGCCTCTATCATTATCAAAGGCGCGTTTATGGTCTTGTGAAGGCAAGAGCGGGACAATATTCTTCCCGTCAGAGACAACTAATATTGACACTTCTTCACCTGAAAGCAGATCTTCAATAACTATTCTTTCCCCGGCAAAGCCAAACTTTTTCTGCCCCATTATTAAATCTACCGCGGTTAAAGCTTCTTCCGGGGTTTGACAAACTATAACGCCTTTCCCTCCGGCTAACCCTTCGGCTTTCACCACTAAAGGAGAATCCTTTTTTTTAACATATTCTTTCGCGGACGCGACATTATCAAACACTTTAAACCCCGCGGTGGGGATATTGTATTTCAGCATAGTCTCTTTAGCAAAAACTTTGCTCGCCTCTAAGCGCGCGGATTCTTTATCCGGCCCGAATATTTTTAACCCCTGAGAAGAAAACCTGTCAACAATCCCTAAGACTAAAGGGACTTCCGGCCCTACCACAGTCAAGTCTATATTCTTATTCTTAGCAAATGACAATAAAGAATCAATATCATCCGCTTTGATATCAACATTTTCGCCTAACAAAGCTGTCCCCGCGTTACCGGGGGCGGAATAAACCTTATCTACCAAAGAAGACTGTCTAATCTTCCAGGCTAAACAATGCTCTCTTCCTCCCGAACCTACAACTAAAACCCGCATACTTATCCTCTTATTATTATACCAAAACGCATTTAGTTTTACATTTTATTACTCTGCCTATAACATAGGCTTTTATATCTCTCTTTTCAAAAAACCTAACTATCCTCCCTGCATACTTTTCATTAGTAACTACTATCATACCGATACCCATATTAAAAGTTGAATACATTTCTTTTCCGCTTAGATTTGCTTTTTCCTGAACCAAATTGAATATTTCAGAAACATCCCATGCCTTCTTGTCAATTTTAAAACCTAATCCTTGAGGAAGGATCTTGGTTATCTTGCTGTAAAAAGCCCCGCCGGTATTATGAGCGATACCCTTAACGACTAAAGGCGTAACGGCAGAAAGCAAAGAAAGAATAGGTTTTACATATATGCGCGTAGGCGTAAGCAATCCCTTGGCGTATTTTTTTATTTCCGCCTTTGAAAAGATTTTTCTTATCAAAGAATATCCGTTTGAATGAAAACCGCTTGACCTCAATCCTACCACAGCATCTCCGGCTTTTATATTTCTTCCGTCAACTATCTTATTTTTATCAACTACTCCCACAGAAAACCCGGCTAAATCATATTCATCTTTTCTATACATCCCGGGCATTTCCGCTGTCTCTCCGCCTAAAAGGACACACCCGCTCCTTTCCAAGCCCTCAGCGATCCCTTTCACAACTTTAGTTAAAACTCTTTTATCAAGCCTGCCGCAGGCTATATAATCCAGAAAGAACAGAGGTTTAGCTCCTAAACAAACAATATCATTGACATTCATTGCCACCAAATCAATACCGATTGTATTATGGACATTCAAGTCCTGAGCAATTTTTAACTTTGTGCCTACCCCGTCAGTAGAAGAAACTAAAACGGGGTTTTTAAGTTTTTTTACCTCAGCGGTAAAATTATATATTGAGCCAAAAGCTGAAATCCTGTTCTTGCCTTCAGCTTTGCAAAACGCTTTAATAGCTTTTACAAACCCCTCTGCTTTACGGACATCAACGCCCGCTGTTTTATAACTGATCTCTGCCATGGTTTTTCCTGAGATTAATTAGTTCTCGCTGAAAAACCAGCTCGAACTTAATTACGGCGATTATAAGAAGATTATAACGATACTGTCCTAAATCTCTGCAATCGATATTTAATCTGAGCAATCATAGTTCCCATATCTTCTAAATAGAAACTAATTACAAAAGGCCCAGCCTCTTATAGATAACATCCACATTCTTAAGGTAGTATTGAGGAGAAAACGCCTGTTCAATCTCTCTCTTAGACAAGACTCTTTCAGCCGATAAATCTTTTAACAACTCTTCCTTAAACCCTGTCTTGTTCTTTACCGCTTTAAAAGATACCCTCTGGACCAGGTCGTAAGCTTCACTGCGCACCAATCCTTTCCTCATTAGTTTAAGGAGTATATTCTGAGAAAACACCCGACCTTTAGTCTTATCCAGGTTCTCAATCATATTCTCAGGATAAACTTCCAGTCCGCGGACGACTTCCTGAAACTTCCTCAGCATGTACACAACTGTAATTGTGGAATCCGGAAGGATAACCCGTTCACAGGAAGAATGGGATATATCGCGTTCATGCCAGAGGTTTATATTCTCAAAAGCCGCGAGCATATTGCCTCTTATTAAACGCGCTAACCCGCACATCCTTTCACAGATAATCGGGTTACGTTTATGGGGCATTGCTGATGACCCCTTCTGACCTTTATAAAAAGGTTCTTCCGCTTCTTTAACTTCTGTCTTCTGCAAATGTCTTATCTCAGTAGCGAACCGTTCAATTACACTTGCCAGCAAAGATAAGAGGCTTAAGTAATAAGCTATCCTGTCGCGGGAAACAATCTGAGTAGAAACCTTAGCATTGTTGATACCGATTTTTTCACAGACATACTCTTCCACTTTAGGGCTGAAATGAGCAAACGTCCCCACCGCTCCCGACACTTTCCCGCAGCATACTATTCTTTCCGCCTCTCTAAGAAGCCCCTTTATCCTAACTAATTCATCATAGAATAAAGCTAATTTCAGTCCAAAACTGTAAACCTCGGCATGGACACCGTGAGTACGGCCTGAGCAGACAGTATCTTTATATTTCAAGGCTTTTTTCTTGACTTCCTTTATTAAAACATCGGTATCTTTCAAAATGATTCTTCCGGCATCCCTAATCTGCCAGGCTAAAGCGGTATCCAGCAAGTCAGAAGAAGTAAGCCCGAAATGAATATACCGGGCGTCTTTACCTAAACTCTCCGACAGGTTAAGGATAAAGGCGACAATATCATGATGAGTTTTCTCTTCAATCTTTTTGATTTTGCTGACGGAGATGTCAGCTTTTCTGCGGATATTCAAAGCGGATTTCCCGGGTATTTCTCCTGATTTAGACAGAGCTTCACAGACAAGGATTTCTATCTCCAGGAATTTTCTGAACTTAGACTCGTCTGTCCAGATTTCGGATATATCTTTGGGGCTGTAACGGCTGATCATAACATATATTTATACCAAAACCTCCCTGCTGCGTCAACCTAAATGATGACTACGAATTGACTCATTAAATGTTGCCCAAATTAATTCGAAAAGGATTCGTTGACTCATAATTAATATTACCGAAAATATACCTTCTGAAGGAGGATATTTTATGAGTCCACGAGCCAAAATGGAATATTTAGAAGCCTATCAAATGTTAAACAACATCCACAAATAGAAACGCTATAGCGTGTTTATGTGTGGTTATGAAAACAGAAAAAAT
>CAZSRG010000078.1:0-5631 GCA_964609315.1 uncultured Planctomycetia bacterium | reverse complement strand
CATTTGATATTGTTTAGTATTTAGGATTTAGTGCTTAGGATTTTTTTACCACTAAAAGCATACCCTTTCATATTCAATCATCTGCCCGCATTTTTTCATAAAACTTTTGACACTGCCTTTATTATTATGGATTGAGTTTTACGACCATACAGTCCGAAAACTGTTTCTTTAATGTTTTTGCCAGTTTTTCAGCTTTTCCTTTTTCTGAGAATCTTCCGGCATACAATATTAAATATTTACCTCTATTCCTTAGTATTGGGAGGATCCCTTTCTTTTTCAGCTTTTTAGCCTGGATTCTCGCGACCTCTTTCTTTAAATAACTGGCTAATTGAACCGAAAAAAAAGCCTGATTTTTAACAGCCGGCGTTTTAATCTCCAATTTTTTTTTCGGCCGGACTGTTGAGATTCCGGATACTTTATTTTCTCTGGTTACCGGATTTTTATCCGTAACTATTTTATTATCAACAGGTTGGGCATATAGCCCTTTTTTAGTTTCCTTTTTGTTAACTTGATGTTTTCCTCTTTTTACCCCGGCAATAAAAGCGGCTAATACTGCCAAAATTAATAGGATTGAAAATATATATATTTTTTCTAAGGATAAATATATACCATTCTGCTTCTTTTTGTCTTCAAAAAGAGAAAATTGAGCCTGCCGCATAGTGCACCATTATACGGTTTTTGACTTTTTCTTCAAGTATTTTTTTACTTCTATGGTATGAAGGGTTGAAATGAAAGCTTCGGTTATTTTAGGGTCAAATTGAGTTCCCTTGTTTTTTCTAAGTTCATTGACAGCTGTATCTAAATCAATCTTTTTTTTATAAGGCCTTCCGAAAATCATAGCATCAAAAGCGTCAATTATAGTCATTATCCTTGCTTCTAATGGTATTTTCCCTCTTTTTAATCCTGATGGATACCCTGTTCCGTCGTACTTCTCGTGGTGGTGAAGTATTATTGGAATTACCGGACGAATTGCCTGAAGGTTTCTTAGAATATATGCCCCTTTCTGAGGGTGTTTTTTAATAAGTTCTCTCTCCTCTTCTGTCAGGGGAGTGTTTTTTAGAAGAAGGTTTTGGGGGAGGTCTATTTTTCCTGTATCGTGGAGTAAAGCGGCATATCTTAGAGAACTTGTCTGATTTTCTGTTAAGTTCATTCTTTTGGCTAAACCGTTCAACATTTTATCAAGAAAATCAGAGTTTATAGAGCTTGTGGGCGTATATTGTCTTAAGAAATGGTTAAGCGCTTTTACTGATCCTAATATTGTTCTCTTCTGTTCTTCATAAATTTGGAAGTTCCGGATAATAATGGATATAGTTTCAGACAATGCTTTAAACAGTTCTTTATCAAAAGCAGTAAATTCTTCTAATTTCTTTGTTTTTGTTATTGAGATTATTCCTGCTGTATTTATAAAGATTAGCGGGATTATCATTACCCGTTTGGAAAAGACTATTTTGTTTGTCCGGAAGATTTCCTTTTCCTGTTTAGTTAGGCGTTTCTTTTTCTCTTTTTTAAAGGAGTATTCGCGGTGTTTCTTCAGGCTTGCCTTTATCAGGGCTGAGTTGTTGGGATATATAAGGATAATTGACGCTGATGAAGCTGAAAATTTGTTCTTGATAATACGCAGTATCCCTCCGGTAAGTTCTCGTACTGTCAATGCTGATGTCGCGACGCGGTATAACGCGTGTAGGATATCAAGCGTTTCTTTATACTTTTTTGTAAGGGTCGAACAGCTTTTGGTATTCATCTAAAGCAAACCTGTCGGTCATCCCGGCTATGTAGTCGGCGATGACTCTTTTTAAGGGGAAATTTTTATTTTCTTTGTTTTGGAAATCTGAAGGTATCTGCCAGGGATTATGATAATAATTTTCGAAAAGTTTTTTAATGAACCGTTTAGATTTGTCAGTCATTCTTAGGACTCTTCGGTTGCGATAGAGTTTTTCGTATAGAAATTTACGCAGAGGTGCCCGCAGATTCCGCATTTCTTTACTGAACTTTGCCGTCCGTTCTTTTCTTTTTCTCAGTTTATCAATGGAATTTATACGGTGTTTTCTGATATCTTTGAGAGTATTTTCTATTAAATCTGTAACTTGGGCATTGATTAAGTTTCGAATCATAGTATGTTTAAAAACTTCAGGATTTAGTTTCAGCCTGTATTTCATCCTTCTTTTAGTTTCTGTCCAAATCTTTATCATGGACAGATCTTTAAAAGTTATTAATCCTGATGTTAGTCCGTCATCTATATCGTGGTTGTCATAGGCAATCTCATCGGCGATATCTACAACTTGGGCTTCTAATGTAGGCTGTTCGTTATTGTCAAATTCAGGAAAGTTTTTCAGGGAGTCCCGGGTATCATAACGGGTAGAATGCTTCGCGATTCCTTCACGCGCCTCAAAGGAAAGGTTTAACCCCGGGAATTCAGGATAGCGTTTCTCTAAGAAATCTACAATTCGTAATCCCTGTATATTGTGGTTAAATCCTCCGTCATCTTTCAGTAGTTCGTTGAGGATAGCTTCTCCGGCATGGCCGAAAGGAGTATGCCCTAAATCATGAGCTAAGGCTATAGCTTCAATCAGAGGTTCGTTGAGATCAAGGGCTCTTCCAATCGTGCGGGCAATTTGAGCGACTTCTAAAGTATGAGTCAGGCGGGTACGGTAATAATCACCTTCGTGGTTTATAAAAACTTGTGTCTTGTATTCCAGCCTGCGGAAAGCAGCGGAGTGTATAATTCTGTCCCGGTCGCGCTGGTAGTTTGTCCGGTAAGGATGCTCTTTCTCTTTATATTTCCTCCCTCGTGATGAAGCGCTTGATGCTGAGTATTTTGCCAGATAAGAATCAGTTCTTTTTGAGTTCATTCTTGATTTCTTTGTAAACTTCCTTTAAAGATTGGGAAATGACCTTTGTCTTTGACAGTATGGGCATAAAGTTTGTGTCTCCTTCCCATCGGGGCACTATATGCAGGTGAAGATGCCCGGTAATGCCTGCTCCGGCAGGAGAGCCTATATTCATTCCAATATTAAAACCCGAAGGATTCATTATTTTCTTGAGCGCGGACACTAAAGCCTGTGTTTCAGAAAATATTTCTTTTATCTCTTCAGGAGTAAGTTTCTCGATTGTATTCACATGCCGTTTAGGAGCAACCATAATATGCCCGTTATTGTAAGGGTATATGTTAAGAAGAGATACAATTAGGCTGGTTTTACGGATTATAAAATTGTTTGCTGATGGTCTTGTCTTATATGCTTTGCAGAAGATACAGCCTTTTTCTTTTGCTCTTTTTATATATTCTATCCTCCATGGCGCCCAGAGGAGATTCTTTGAATTCATTTATCTTCCATTCTTACAATTGAATGCCTGATTTCTTTATTATTTATTTCTAATATACCATAAGAGTTAAATTTAGCAAATAATTTATCCGTAGGCGAACCCGGGTTAAAAAATAACTTTCCTTTAAGGTATTCGTTATAAGCTGTATGAGTGTGGCCGAAGATATAGATGTTTAATCCTTTGCCCAAGGTATCCTCTACCTTAGGTATAATATTGAATCGCGAGCCGCTGCCGTGGGTAACACCTATACGGACATTTTCTATTTCTATTATTTGTTTATAGGAAAGAAGTTTTCTTACTTCAACGGGGTCCATATTCCCGTAAACCCCTATAAATTTTGTATATTTAGATATCAGTTTTATTACATTAGGAGTTATTAAATCTCCGGCGTGGATACAGAGGTCTGAGGACTTAATGGCAGTTATCAATTCCTGAGGCAGGATTTCATCCGGTTCGGATATGTGAGTGTCAGAAACGACGATGATTTTCATTGTTAAACAAATTCCTGCTGGTTGTAAAGACGCAGGATGTAGTTCAATTCTTCTTTTCTCCAAAAGAACAGTTTCTTTTCTTTTGCTAAGACTTTGGTGGTTAAATCGGCCCCTTCAAGAGATATAAATATCTTTTTAGGCTGCCTGCGGCGGAAATAACTGCATCGGCTGCTGAATTCTAAAATGTCATTTTCATCAGGCCGGCTGTCCTTGAATGCCATAATAAGGTAGTATCGTTTTGCTTCTCCGATGATAAATTTCATATTTTCATTATGAGCGGGAGTTATTTTAAACCGTTGCAGATGGGGAAGGTTAATTGATTTATTCCCTATACGAATAGTATCATCCTTGAATAGATTGATTAAGTCCATAAACCTTTCAAAACTATCCTTTTTGGAGATTGACTCAAATTCTTCAAAACGCTGTTCAACTTTATTTTGGACAAACTTTGTTTTTTCTTCAGAAAAGAACAAGGGAAAAGCGAAGCCGCATTTGAATACCGATGAGAGCCAAAAAGAAAAGAGTTTATCCGGAATGTAAAAGAAAGACCCTGATTTAGCTGATAGGTTCATTTCCATCAGTTTTGATAGGCGTGAGGAAAGAGCCTTGGAATCTATCTTTAGAAGGGAGAGCAAGTCTCGTTTACGGGTGTATCCTTCAGCCATAGCAAGAAGAAGAGGCGGCATCAGTATTCTATCTTTTGAGTTATTTCTTATTTTGTGAAGTTTACTCCGGAATATCTGATAAAGAGAAGACTCCGGGTTTAGTAACCTATCGGCTATTATTTCTGTAAGTCTTGGCGGTGGAGCTGATTCTCCATGTTTTTGGTTTAAGCTGTTCAAAATAATGTTCAGATAAAGGGTATTGTTGTTTGTGAAATCAAGAAGGAACCTTTCTGCGTTTTCGCCGATATTCTCACGCAAATTTTCTTTTAAATGAAGCGAAGCTTCCCGGTCGGAAAAATTGCTTAATTGAACCGCCTCAAAGCTGCCGAACAAAATGTTTAGTTCTTCGGAAATAAGCGCGTCGGCGTCTTTATCTTTATGCCCGGAGAAAATAAACATAATATCTTTTTGGGTCATTATGTATTTGGACAGGTCATTAAGAGATTTTTTGGGTATAGACTTCAGCCGTGAGAAATTATCTAAGATTACAATTATTTTAAATCCGCTTTCTTTAATAAAGATATTAAGTGTTTCGGCCAAAGGATAGATGGTTATTTTTTCTTTAGACTGCAGAGTATTCAGATATTCTTTTATTTTAGCGGAAGTTTTAGGGATTTCTTTTTCTGATTCTAAGAGCATAAAGTCTAAGTTATACTGAGCGCGGATGCCTTTTTTCTTCAGGAAGGAAAACAAGAGGGAAGTAAAAATACTTTTTGTTATTTCCGGTAAGGTTAGAAATTCTATGTTGGCATAAATATGTATGAACGCGTTGCTTTCAAGATAGAGTTTGGAAATATTTTTATTCAGGAGATGATTCTTTCCTGATAATTCAGGCCCTGTAAGAACTACATTCTGTCTGTATCCTTCTAAAAAAGAATGCAGCCGTTTATAAATGATATTTGAAATTTCTGTCTTAGAAGTTAAAGCAGTCTTCATTTTGTTTGCAAATTATACAGAATATTGATAAATAGTTAAATTGCTAAAAATACCCGTATACACTTCGGGAACGGCTTGCTATATCACCAGTTGTCGGAGCACCAGTAACAATTAGTTCTTTGCCAAGAGCTATGAGCTAAGAACTATGAGCCATTGGCTCTTTGCCATTAGCTGACAAATATATACATCGCGCGCCCGATAAAAACTCTAAATTCTAA
>CAZSRG010000077.1:0-5681 GCA_964609315.1 uncultured Planctomycetia bacterium | reverse complement strand
ATTCGACTATAGACTTTTTCTTCGAAAAAGTCTAAGTCTCATTGAATTAAAAACCGCAAAGCCCAGGAATCCTGGAACTTTGCGCTTCAAGGCCTAAACATCAAATATAACCTTTCTAAGTGTACTCCATTATATCTCTTTGTCAATGAATTTAAACCGAGGTTTTTGGACATTTCCCATAAACCAATTACCAAACCAAAGAATTATTTCATATTCTTTGGCTATTGAAATTTGGATACTGGTTATTATTTTCCGCCAGAGGCGGATCAGCCTTTGGCTGAGGTTATTGTTTCTTGTCTCTTGGTTATTTGAATTTGGTTATTGGTAATTGTCCTTTAATTGGTTATTGTCCCTTGCATCTTGGTTATTCGAAAAAAATGGGAAAACTCCAGAAGGACTTTATGTTGAACACGATTCGAAAAAGCTAAAAAGAAAATGGCTGAGAAAACACTTGACAAAATAAAGCGCATCTGATAGCATTAGTTTGTGATTGTTATTGTCTGGTATACCAAAGGATATTGTGGGTATAAGGATTATAACAAAAATAGGCAGATATAAGTTAAGACAATGGGGCAAAAAGAATTCTATACAACCAAAGAAGTAATTACAAAGGCCGGGATTTCCCGTAATACCCTTTTCCTCTGGCTAAAAAAAGGGAAAATACCGGAAGTGTACCGCGACCGCAACGGACACAGGATTTTCACCAATAAAGATATAAAAAACGTGATCCGGTACAAAAACAAAACTACTCCCCCGTCAAACGAGAAAGGCATATTAACCTAAATTCGGTTAAACCTGAAAATCATGGCTATAAATCTTTTACCGGAAAAAGAGATAATTAAATCCTTAGACAAAAAGGAAATAATTAAAAAATTCGTGTGCGGTGTTCTGTGTTCTCTCGCCGTAATTGTATTGGTAAATATCTACCTGAAAGTATCGCTTGAAACTAAAAAAGTAAGTCTTAAAAAGTTGCAGTCTAAATACAAGGAATACCTTAGTTTACGCGAAGCAAAGAATAAGTTGGAAAAGGAAATAACCGAACTCAAGAGAAAAAAGGTAATTATAAAAAGGGCTTCTCCCCAGCACAGGAATTGGACCTCTAATTTAATAAGACTGACCGAACTCATGCCGGAAGAAATGTGGCTGAATAAACTGGCCGCGAATACCAATCTGAATACAAATACTATACAGATAGAAGGATTCCTGTTTACATTGGATATATACAAGAGGCCTATATCTATTTTAAACGACTTTATTAAATCTTTGAATAACACAGATGTATTTTACAATATCAATGTGAGAAATATCAGGACAGTATCTCTTAAAGGCAAAGAAGCATTAAAATTTAACTTAAGTTTATTAACACATTAACATGGCTATAGACTTTAATAAACCCCAGAAAATAGAAATCCCCAAAGAATTGTTGATAAATATATCAATAGCGGGCATATCCGTTATATTCCTGATAATATTATGGATTTTCACTTCAGTCCCTCAAAACAAAGAAATAAATCAGGTCAATAAGAAAATAAAATCTATGTCCTCTATTAATGAAGATATGTCCCTTAAGCTGAAAAGAGAAAAAAAGAAATTACAGGCAAATAAAAATGAGCTGTCACAAAAAATAGCTGAAATTGAAGGCAGCCTGTATAAAGAAAAAGATATCACAACTATTTTAGACCGGCTGATTGAAACTGCTAAGCGAAAGAAATTAGAGTTTATCTCCATAAAGCCTGTGCCGGTAAAAATACGCGAAATCAAAGAAAAAAACACCACTATAAAAATGAAAGAACTGCCGATATCATTAGAAATGCAGGCGGGTTTTTCAGAATTCACCTCTTTCTTAAAAGAAGTGGAAGATTCTAAAAATTCTTTGGATATTACCAAAATATCAATTCAAAAAGGCAATAAGGAAAAGCATAAAGAAACACTAAGTATAAGCCTATACCAATTATTAAAATCTGACGATGAAAAAGAAATTAAGAATAAAAAGTAGCATCCCGGCCGCTGTATTGCTTGCCGGGATATTGGCATTCTCAAACAGCATTTACAGTCAAAACTACAATGCCTATAATGAAATACGCGACCCCTTCCTGCCTCCGGAAATATTTGAAACAAAGAAAACAACACCGGAAGAGATTCTAAAAAAGCTCCCTTTCAAATCTTCTGATGTAAAAGGAACGGTTATAGATAAAAACAAAAGGTATGTTATAATAGGAACTTCTATAATTAAAGAAAAAGACAAATGGCAGGGACTGGTGATTGACAAAATTGAGAAGAACTATCTGATTGTGATTTATTATAATAAAAAGATAAAGATACCCTTTTCAAATAAGGAGATGTAAAAAATGAAGAAAACTATTGCCTTTCTTATAACTCTGCTCTTAACCTTCCCCTCTTTCCCCCAGGTATTGTCCTATCCTCCGGACGCTCTGAATCAGAATGGAGAAAGCTTAAAGCAAGACGTCAAACCTACCCCCCCGCTAAACGCGGAAAAAGATAAGAAAAAGGGCGGAGAAAAAGAAAAAAAGACAAATCATAAAGTCTCCGAATCTAAAGTGTCTGTGGATTTCCGCGAAACAGATATAAAGGAAGTAGCCCGGGCCTTCTCCAAAATATCAGGAGTAAGCATCCTTGTAAGCGAAGGAGTAAAAGCTTCAGTAACGGCAAATATAGAAGGCCTGCCCTGGGAAGAAGCTTTAGATTTAATTCTCAAGACGCATAATTTAGCCTATACGGAAGAAAAAGGATTCCTCGTTATAAACACCTACCAGAAACTCCAGGGACAAGAACAACAAGTTCCTTTAAAAACCCAAATCATCACTTTAAACTTTGTTAAAAGTTCTGACGCCAAAAAATATATAGGTTCAGCTATAACCAGAAGAGGAACATTAGCGGCTGATCCCCGGACAAACAGCTTGGTTATAAACGATACCCCCACAGCTATTGAAAAAGCTATCGGAATCCTTAAAAGATTGGACACAAAAACTCCTCAGGTTTTAATTGAGGTCCTAATGGTTGACAGAAAACTTCTTGATTATTGGGATATTGGAATTGACTGGGATGTAGGTAATACCAAAAATAGCACCATGACCAAAGACGCTAAATATTCTTCAGGCATAGCAGGGAATTTACCTCTAACTTTACACTACGGCATAGCCTCAACTGTTCTAAACGGATGGAGGCTAAAAGATATTGCTCTAAAAATGAGAAAAGATAATAAGAATTCAAATATAATCGCCAATCCCCGTATACTTACTTTAGACAACAAAAAGGCAAGTATCGATATCACCAACCAAGTACCTTATACTAGATATTCAACCAACGAGGCCGGAAATACTACTACTGCAACCGAGTTCAAAGATGTCGGTATAAAACTCGACGTTACTCCCCATATAACTTCTGATAACCATATAAGTATGGATATATCTACCGAACAAAGCTTTGTTGACGGTTACACAACTGACAACCAGCCGATAACCAGCTCTCGTAAATCACGAAATGAAATGATGATAAAAGACAGACAGACAATTGTAATCGGAGGATTGAGAAAAAGAGAAAAAATAGTTACTACCAAAAAAGTGCCGATATTAGGGGATATACCTTTCCTCAAAAGACTTTTCAGCAGTTCAAGTACTACTAACGAAATGCGTGAATTATTGATCTTTGTTACTCCTCATGTAATAAAAGAAAGCTCGATGCTTCCCAATGAAGGGAAACTTTTTATTAAGACTAATAACCTGCTCTCTGATAAATTCATTACCGCTAAACCTCTTCCCTGTAAACCGGAGGCGGATAAGAAAAAAAACAATCCTAAACAGACAGATATATTAAATCAAAAGACAAAATCTGGAGCTCTTCCTTTAAAGGCAGATAAAACTGTTAAAGTAAACCCTGAAACTTTGGAATCGGCTATTCCTCAGGGAATTCCTGATTTTAGAACTATGAACATCTTACCATTAAGGAGGCCGAATGAATAAAATAAAAGATATTGTAATTCTGAGTGTTATTTATTCTCTCTTGTTTCCTCTTTACTCTCAAGGAGCGGAAAAATCTCTTCCGGAAACTTTCGCTTATTATTTCTACAAAAAGGGGGATTTCTTAAATGCTATTGAAGGATACAGCAAGATATTAAAGGAATCTCCGAAAAATATGAAGATTGCCTATAACTTAGGATGCCTTTATGTAAAAGCAGGAGATTACACCTCCGCCATTAAGAAATTTGATAAGGTCATCCAATCAAACTCTCCTTTAAAAAAAGAGGCTCTTTACAACCTGGCAGTTATTTACGGTAAATTTAAGTCGGATAAAAAGAAAGCTCTGGTATATTACAATAAGTACAAGAACCTAAAACAATAACCTTATGGCAAAAATTCAGGTAGGACTTGATATAGGAACTAACTCGGCAAAAATATCCGCGATAGAAAAAAGGAGAGGAAATATTTCACTTACTGCCTGCGGAATTAAAGATATACCTCCAAATTCAGAATTTGACGACTGGGTAGAATACCTGAAAAAACTGCGTAAAGAATCCGGGATATCTCAAAGAGAAGTAAAAATATCCGTATCCGGAAGTAATATAATAACCCGTTACGTAATGATGCCGGTCATGCCCAAAAAAGCCTTAATAAACTCTCTTAAGTTTGAGTTTGACAAGTATATACCCTTCCCGATGAATGAATGCATTGTTGATTTTGATATATTGGATAAAGTAAATAACAAAATGAATGTCCTTATTATTTCAGCCAAGAAATACTATATAGAAGAAAGAATAAGGCTTATCCGCCAATCGGGGCTGGCTCCTCTACATATAACAGTAGATTCTTTAGCTCTACATAAGGCTTTCTCCATAAGCCCTTATATGACAAAGAATGATGCTTTCATCATCTTAAATATAGGGACTTCGGTAACAAACCTGGTTATTATAAACAACGGTATATCAATATTCTCGCGGGACATCAATACCGCCGGCAACAGTTTTACCAAAGCTATAGCTGAGGAGAAAGGGATATCTTTTTCTGAGGCCGATAAACTTAAAAAGACAGAAGAAGATTTCTCCTCTTTAAACCAAATGTCAATAGACTTAAATTCCCTGATAAATGAGACATCGCTTTCGATAGAATATGCCAAGAAAAGCTATAGGTTAAACACTATAAAAGCTGTTTATATAGGCGGAGGGTCATCCCGCCTTACAGGGATAAAAGAAAGATTAGAAGAAGGGTTAGGAGTAAAAGTTGATTTCTGGAACCCTTTCATAAAAATCGGCAAAAACAAACAGGTCAGCAAACTCGTGGAAAACTCTTACCAGAAACTCGTCCTTTCCTTAGGAATAGCTCTAAGTTAACACTTGCCTGAGGCCCCCCGTTAGAAAACAAACATCTTAACAGGACAGCTTTATACAATTCTATTTAACCCAAATAATGCGGTTAGCATTATTTGCACGCCTGTGCCCGCAAGGGTATAGGGCCGACCCCATATTTTCCACTGGAAAAGTATGGCTTGTGCCCGCAAGGGTAAAAGGTCGGGGTTACCTAAGGGGAAAATGCTGTGTACTCTTTAGTACAACTTCTGTTTAATGCAATTATTTAGACTGCCAGGCGTTATGAGCATTTTGTGCTCTCAACAGCATTTTCCCGGTTAAGCAGTTCTTTGGAAAATATATTATCTAACCCCAATACACA
>CAZSRG010000076.1:0-6345 GCA_964609315.1 uncultured Planctomycetia bacterium | reverse complement strand
TTCGGCTATAGACTTTTTCTTCGAAAAAGTCTAAGTCTCATTGATTAAACCCGTTCAATCACCCTTAACCTGGCCGAACGTGATTTAGGGTTTACCTTTTTCTCTCCAAATGACGCCTTAACCGGCTTTCGGGTAACGATCCTATACCCGCCTTTGCCCTGAAACTCTCTGAATGTCTCTTTAACAATTCTATCCTCTAAAGAATGGAAACTGATAACACAAACTCTTCCTCCATAAGAAAGCAATCCCATTACTTTAGACAAAGCTATGCGTAAAGAATCAAACTCTCTGTTTACGGCGATCCTTAAAGCCTGAAATATTCTGGTCGCCGGATGAATACTAAAATTGCTCTGCCTGTTTCCCAAAACCCTGACTACAATGTCCGCCAAATGAAGAGTTGTAGCTATTGGATACTGCCTTCTTTCTTCAACTATACAACGGGCTATTTTCCTATGCCGATGTTCCTGCCCGTATTCCCGGAATATGTAATCCAGCTCTTTCTCACTCAAATTATTCACTAAATCGTAGGCAGATAGAGAAACAGTCCTGTCCATTCTCATATCAAGGGGGCCTTCCCTAAGAAAACTAAATCCTCTGCCGAAAGAAGACAGCTGGTACATAGATGTCCCTAAATCAAATAATGCCCCGTCTAAAGAATCCGCGCCTAAAGAACTGAGTATATTATCTATATGCTTAAAATCGTCATGGAAAGGATAAAACCTGCCTTTAAATTTCTTCAGCCGGTCCCGGGCCAAAGACAGAGATTCTTCATCTTTATCAATACCTATAAGCTTAGCATCTTCGGGCATAGAAGATAAAAGGCCCTCAGCATGCCCGCCTATCCCCAAAGTGCAGTCTGCTAACAAGTGTTTATTTTCAGGTTCCAGATATTCTACGGCCTCTTTACACATAACCGGTTTATGGATTTTCTCACTCAAAGATATCTTCTGCCATTTTTTCGAAATTCTTTCTATTCTTCTCATAAAAATCCTGCCATATGCGTTTATCCCAAATCTCTATCCTGTCGGAAACGCCGATAATGACAACCTCTTTCTTAATGCCCGCGAAATCCTTAAGATAATCAGGGATAATCACCCTCCCCTGAGAACCGGGAATCACCTCATAAGCCCCGCTGAAATAAAGGCGGTTAAAAGACCGGGCCTGATGTTTAGTAAAAGGCAATGCTTTGAATTTATCTTCAAGCCGGCGCCAGTCATTCTCTAAAAACATAAACAAGCATACATCCAATCCCCGGGTGAGATAAAATTTTTGGTTCTCTATTTTTTTTAATTGTTGGCGGAATTTTGACGGAAGGATAAACCTGTTTTTCTCATCCAAATTATGCTGGTATTCCCCATACCACATTCCACTTCTCCCCACTTTATTCCACCAATATAATACGGGATAAACTCAGGCATGTCAAGAAAAAATTAATAGTAAAGTGTTAATTATCAATGGGTTGTGGGTAGAGGCTGAAGAAAACGCAATATGTTGTGGCGGGAGAAGAATTTTTCAGCGGTATTTATATCCTCTTTAATCCGCGTCTTTAAGTTACTTATGTATTTGAAGCGGTACTGGCGGCGAAGATATTTAATCAAAACTACTTCCGCAAAGTCTTTATAAATATCTTTATTAAAGCCGATGATATGTGTTTCAAAAACTCTCTGTCTGCCCTTAAAACTGGGCGGAATTCCTAAATAACTTACTGCCGGATAAACTCTGTTCTTATATCTAACTTTGCTCAAATATACCCCGTCCGAAGGCAGGACCTTGTTCTCAACTGAAAGGTTGATAGTAGGAACAAGCGAGCCTTTACCTATTCCCCTGCCTTTCCGAACAACTCCCGATATAAAATAAGGCCGGCCTAAAAATAATCCCGCCTGATGAAAATCCCTTTTTCTAATCAGGCGCCTGATTAAAGAACTCTTAACAACAAATTCTTCCTTCCTAATCTGCTTTACTGCTTCAACTTCTACCCCTCTATCCCCGCATATCTCTGACAGTTTTTTAACCCCTGTCTCTGCCTTCCGGCCTAATTTAAAATCACTGCCTACAATTATCTTTTTAATATTAAAGAACCTAAGGATATAATTTATAAATTCTTCTCCCGGCATACCGGCTATTTTCTTGTCAAACTTAACCTGCCAGAAATAATTCAAGCCTGTTTCTTTCAGTATCCGGATTTTCTCTTCAGGCAGAGTGATATATCCGGAAAACTTCTTATGGTAAAAGCACATAGGATGAGGATAAAAACTTATCAGGAGGCTTTTTAACCCTCCGGCTTTTGCCTGAAAAACCATCCTTTTCAAAATAGCAGAGTGGGCTAAATGAACACCGTCAAAAATCCCGATTGACGCGACACATTTAGGCCTGGACTTCAAGCCAGGGGATATCCCTGATAAGATAGCTTTCATCAACTTTATAAGGGTTAATTGAATCTTCCACTTTAAACGGGCCTATTTTAGTCCTGCGGATTTTTGTTATATGCGCGCCGCAGCCTAAGACATCTCCCATATCCTGGGCCAATTTCCTGATATAGGTTCCCTTTGAACAAAAAGCTTCAAAATCAATATAGGGAAGGTAAATGTTTTTGATAATCAACGAATGGATCTTTATCCTTCGGGGAGAAAGAGATACGGTTTTCCCCTGACGGGCCAAATCATACAGCCTCCTGCCTTTATGCCTTAAAGCGCTTACCTGAGGAGGCACCTGCAGCAGCTCTCCAGTGAACTTACCAAAGGTATTTCTTATTTCCGGCTCGGTTATATTATCATACCCTGATTCTTTAAGAATCTTTCCCTCGCTGTCTCCGGTAGAAGTAACCGCGCCTAATTTTAGAGTGGCAAAGTATTCCTTATCCAGGCCTGAAAGCTTAGGAAAAAGTTTTGTTGATTTTCCCACAAGTATAAGCATTAACCCTGTAGCTAAAGGGTCTAAAGTCCCTCCGTGGCCAACCCGCCTAATCCCCAACTGCCCGCGCACAATATCCACGACATCATGAGAAGTTATGCCCCGGGGCTTATCCACAAACAAAATACCGTTAATATCTTTTTTCATTTAGTTTAAAACTTACCTATCTATTAATGCCTTTATCTTCCACCTCTCTGTCCATTTGCCAAGTCAATTTCTATCCTTTCACCACTCTTATCCGCTTCTTTAACCATTTCTAACACATCTTTAGCCTCTGGATAATTGGGATTAAGCTTAATACATTTTTCAAGATATGTTACCGCTTCTTTATTGTTTCCTAACCCTACATAGCATAAATGAGAAGTTAAAGTAATATGAATCCATACCGCCATCAAGCCCTAACCTATTTGCCTCTTTATAATGATTCAATGCTTTGTTATATTTCTTTTGGACTAGATAAGTATTACCCAAATCAAAATGGGCATTGGAATTTTCCGGCTCAACAGCCAATATCTTATTGAATATTTTTTCTGCCTCGCTATACTTACCTTCACCCTTAAGTTTTAACGCCTTAATATGTAAAGCGTCTATTTGCTCATACGACAATATTGTTTTTGATACAGCATTAGTATTTGACTGTGAATAGACAAGGGGTGAGATGAGAAATAATATTAGAATTGTTAAAAGTAAAAATTTCATTTGTATAGTTTCTTTAATCTTCCTTTTCTCCTCAAAGTATAAGTTAATAGACTATCGAATAAAAGAATACATTCAGAGGAGGTCGCTCAAAAATAATGATTGCCGATTATGCCTTGGTGATCAATTTCTAAATATCTATCGATGCGCTGTTCTATAGTACTTTCCAGTTGAGATTAAAGTTTCCCTTTTATTCTCAGGCACTCAATTTGTTCTTCATTCATAAATTATACTTTCTTCTAACACTTGAAGTCCTATTTAACAATTCCTTTTGCACCTACTATTGACCATTTATATTCTGCGTCTTTATCGCCGACGATAATATCAAAGCAAAAGTCTGCCGTTATTCGAGGAGATATATGAACTTCGTCTATCTATCCAGAACATCCAAAAATTTCCTGGTATTTATTATTTTTATCCCTTCGAATTCGATTAATCCCTTTAGGTGTTTATCGCCACTAATAATGTAATCAGCCCGAGCTTCGATAGCACATTCTAAAAACTTATTGTCTGAAGGATCTTCTTTTATAGCCTCGATTTTTCTAGTAGGGACTACAAAAATAGTGTTCCTCCTTATCGTCTTATCCCAATCTGCAATAATTCCCCTATCAACATTCAGCCTGCGCATTACTTCAAGACTTTCATGGATAATTTCCTCTGTAATAAAAAGCTGATACTTCCGGGACCTCTTCCATGCCTTAATCACCAAAGCAGGACCACCTGCTTCTACAAGGACGCCGGAGACAAAAACATTAGTATCAATAACAACCTTTAGCAAATTATCTTTTCCCTTGCCTTGTTTCTTCAACTGCCCGCTGGACATTTTGCTCTGTAATCCCTGCCGCCTTACCAAAGCTTTGGCTTTTCTTTAAGAGATTTTCAAATCCCTGGTCCCACCCACTTTCGGCCTCAAGCCATTTATCAATGATATCTTTTTTGAAACGCAAAACTCTACCCATCCGAATAACAGGAATTTCCCCTAAATGCACCCTTTTGTAAAGAGTCATTTCATTAATCTGAAGATATTTTGCAACCTGTTTTGCGGTCATAACTTCCTGCATTAATATCACCCCCTTTTATAACTAATATAACATATTCTTGTCTATTTATCAAGTGTTCTGTTTATTCTTTTATATTGTTATATATTGTATTTATAAAATAACCATAGCGCATTAGATTAAACCTGCTTCATCTTAGATTTCCTTTGAACCCCACCCCTTCTCACTGCAAAGAAACACTCAAACTAAGAAGATGCGCGGGGCGAATGTCGCAAAAGTTCCGAAGTCCGCCTTATTTTTTCCTTATTTATGAATGAAATCCTATCTTCCCTTTAGACTTTTCTGGCAACGGCGCCATCAATTCACGAATAAGCTGAAATACGGCCTGGATTTCTTCATCTTTCTTCCCCATTCTTTTCTCTAATAAATCCAATCTATGAGCTAACTCTTTGTGAGTGGCAATCATCTCCTTTAATTTTACAAAGACACGCATAATAGCAATGTTGCCCTGGACAGCGCGTTCACTTCTGAGCACGCTTGAAAGCATAGCAACACCCTGTTCGGTAAAAGCATAAGGAAGATAACACCTACCACCTCGCTTTGAGGTTTCAAATTGAAACCTCAAACTTTGGTTTTCTTTCCGGCTTAGTTGAAACATAAAATCTTCAGGGAAACGGTTTAAGTTGCGTTTTACAGCTAAATTAAGAGACTTCGTAGCCACTCCATAAAGCTCTGCCAAATCTCTATCCAGCATAACCTTTTTCCCCCTAACCAAAAGTATCTTGTTTTCAATAATCTCCCGCGGAATTAAAACTTCTGGTAATGATTTTTTATTATGCTTCATAATTTCTCCTACCCCTTAAACACACCAGTCTATCCTATCTTATAAATCTACCACTCTCTACTATTTAAATAGGGACAGCCCCTATTTAACTCGGGAACAAGGGTATAGGATACAGCATTTTCCCGGCTAATAATGACAAATTCATATTTTTATAAAATAAGGGTTTGACAAAATGTAAATTATGTGTTATCTTTTTTTATAGAAAAGGAAGGGGATAACTATGTTAAGAAAATTAGGTCAGAATTACCAGATTGCATTGCCAAAAGAAGTGGTAAATACCCTCCATCTCCATATCAATGACTATCTTGACATTAAGGCTAAAGACAATAAAATTATCATTGAGCCTCAGCTTATAATCCCCAAAAACCAAGCCTATTTCTACACTTCCGAGTGGCAAAAGGAAGAAACCGAGGCCTCTGAAGACATCAAAAAGGGCCGTATAACCAAGACCAAGAACCTTAAAGGGCTATTTAAGGAACTTGATAGCTAATGCATATTGAAGCCACCCAAACCTTCATTAGGCTATACAGGAAATTACCCGAAGAGCTTAAAGAAAAAACCAAAAAAACTCTTGAACTTATTCAATCAAACCCTGTTCATCCTTCTTTAGGCCACAAAAAGATGGTTGGTCAAAAGGATATATTTGAAATTAGAATTTCAAAGAACTATCGCATTACCTACCAAAAGATTGGCGATACCGCTTATCTACGCAAGATCGGCACCCACGATCTCTTACGCAATCCTTAGCCCAAATAATACAGTTAGCATTATTTATCCGCCTGTGCCCTCAAGGATGCTTGTGCCCATAAGAATACAAGGATATAGGATACAGTATTCCCCCGGTTAACCCAAATAATGCGGTTAGCATTATTTGCCCGCTTGTGCCCGTGAGGGTAC
>CAZSRG010000075.1:0-6479 GCA_964609315.1 uncultured Planctomycetia bacterium | reverse complement strand
GGGATTAGGATTTGGTTATGATTTCCCGCCTGAGGCGGATCAGCTTATGGCTGAAAAGTTTAGAGCTTTAGAAAACAAAAATATTCTTGACAATACCACATAATTAGAAAGGAGGAATACCAATGGGATTTTTTTCTACTCTTGTATATCTGATAATTTCTTTCTTTACCGGCGGGGTATTAATTTTAGCCTCTCTTCACTATATGAGTTCAGTTTACTTTGAGAACCTGCTTATATTCATTTACAGCGACCCTAAGATAAGGATTATTACCGGATTAATCGGCTTATGGATAATCATCCGCTGTATATCAGCTATCCAGTCATCAATAGCCAAAAACATAAGAGAAAAAACCATTGCTTTTGAAGGAAACTCAGGAGAAGTAAGCATAAGCCTTACGGCATTAGAAGATATGATAAAGAAAAACCTGTCTGAGTTTTCCGAACTTAAAGAAGTAAAGCCTTTTGTCACTGCCTCAAAAAAGGGCCTTCAGGTAATTATGCGGGTAGTACTTACATCCTACACCAACATCCCTGAATTCACCGAAAGGATACAATCACTAATTCGTGAAAGGCTGCAGAGCATGTTAGGAATAGAAGAAGAAATACGGATAAAAGTAGAAATCAGAAAGATAGTTTATCCGGAAGAGAAAAAACAAAAACCCAAAGCAGAGGGAAAAGAACAACCGGCAGTCCCTTACCGGGACATTCATGAATAATAGAATATTGAATCAATTCGGCTATAGACTTTTTCGAAGAAAAAGTCTATAGCCGAATTGATCCTGAGCGGCCGAAGGGAGTCGAAGGATCTATGGGTTCATTCCCCGCAGCTTGCTGCGTTTCCTTTTTTGGAAAAGTTTTTGATACCTCATAGCTTGCTGCGAGGCAGTTCATTTTACAATCTATCTATCTGTTATCTGATTCCTGTCATCTGTTTTCTATTTTCCGCGTAGAAGAAGGGAGGAGAAATGAAAGTCGTTAAAAAAATCGGTATAATTACCAGCGGGGGAGACTGCGGAGGGCTAAACGGAGTTGTCAAAGGAACAGCACTAATGTCCCACAGCTTAGGTATTGAATGTTATATAATCCCTAACGGATATGCGGGATTATATAACTTAGTTGATTTCGAATCCCTGGTCCATCTCACTCCTGAAAGGGCAGATTTAATAAATGTAAGCATGGCTGGGTCAGAAGCGGGGCATTCCAGAGTAAAGATAAAGAAAATCAATAATGAAAGAAAGTATGAGAGGATAAAAGAAGGCCTTAAAAAATTCAATCTGGACGCGCTGATTATCAGCGGAGGAGATGATACCGGGAGTGTTATAGTAGACTTGTCTGAGAAAGGAATACCCTGTATACATGTGCCAAAAACAATGGACCTTGATTTGCAAACATACTCAGTAGGCGGAGATTCTACCATTAACCGCATATCTTTATTCATTGATGATTTAAAAACTACCGCTAATACCCATAACCGGATAATTGCCTTAGAAGTATTTGGCCGCTATGCAGGGCATACCGCTTTTAGAGGAGGTGTCGCCGGAGATGCTGATGCCATACTTATTCCTGAAATACCGGTGGATTTCGATATTCTCTATGCCCATGCTAAACAGAAATATATACAGCGCATAAACCAAAGCGACGTCAACACAGGGACATACTTAGTTGTTGTTGCTGAAGGACTGCGTAATATCAGCGGTGAAGAAATAGTTGATGAAAGTTCCGGCGTAGATTCTTTCGGACATAAAAAACTTGCCGGCGCGGGAAAATATGTCTGTCAGGAATTGACTAAACGGCTTAAGGCTGACCCGGAAATAACCGATTTCATGAAAAAAAGCCATATGTATGTTGAAGAAATATATTCCATCCCCGAAGCGCGTTATGTTACTCCTGGCCATTTAGTAAGATCGGGACACAGTTCAGCATACGATGTTAACTTCGGTATGGAAGGAGGAGCCGCGGCTGTATCGCTTCTTACCCAGGGGATTGAAGGAGTTACTGTGGCAGGATTTAACAGCGATGAAATCCGTTACATGAAAACCAAAGAAGCGATCAAACAGCGCAATGTGGACCTGAAACAAGTAGCTATATATGAAAAAATGGGAAAATGTTTCGGAAGAGAACCTGCTGATTTTTTTCCGAAAACAAAGGAAGTAGAAGAAATCTCCAAACGCTATATGTAAAGCCCTTAACCATGGAAAAGAAGATAACTGCCATTATAGAACTCCATAAAGAAACTATACTGAAATTAGAAAATAAAATACCTGAGATTTCCGAAGCTGCCCGGAAAATAATCAGTTCTCTTAAAGATAGTAATAAGATACTTATCTGCGGAAACGGAGGGAGTGCCGCCGATGCCCAGCATATGGCCGCGGAATTCATAGGCAGATTTAAAAAAGACCGGAAGCCTCTACCCGCAGTTGCTCTTACTACTGACAGCTCAGTCCTTACTTCCTTAGGAAATGATTTCGGCTTTAAAACGGTTTTTTCAAAACAGGTTGAAGCTTTAGGGGAGAAGGGGGATATCCTTATCCTCATTTCAACATCAGGAAAATCAGAAAACTTAATTGAAGCCGCTTTATCGGCTGAAAAAGCGGGGATGTTTTCAATCGCTCTGCTTGGTAAAGACGGAGGAAGATTGAAAGATAGAGCGGGCATAAGCATCGTCGTTCCTTCAATGGATACAGCCCGGATACAAGAAGCCCATTCTCTAATCATCCATACTATTTGTGAACTTGTAGAATACAGCCTTTTTCATTAATTTTACATAATTTGATAAGTCTCTTAAAAAGGATAACCATATCTCATGCCTGATAAATTAGTCCCCATAAACAAAATAGCGGCCCTGATGAAATCCCTAGAGAAAAAAGGCAAATCTGTGGTTTTTACCAATGGATGTTTTGATTTAATTCATCCCGGCCATATAAAACTTCTCAAACAGGCAAAAAAATACGGAGATATCCTGTTCCTGGGGATAAACTCAGATAAATCAATAAGAAAAATAAAAGGCCCATCAAGGCCGGTTATGAAAGAAAAAGAAAGAATAACTGTCCTTTCGGCAATAGAATACATAGACTTCATATCTGTATTTAACGAACCTACGCCTATAAAACTAATAGAGAAGATCCGGCCTGGCGCCCTGGTAAAAGGAAGCGACTGGCCGAAATCCAAAATAGCCGGAAAAGAATTTGTTGAAAGTTACGGGGGAAAAGTTTTTACAATAAAGCTTAAGCCTAAAATATCCACATCATCTTTAATAAAAAGGATATTAGACAATGGATAACCGCATTCTTCGAATAATTGACGCGAATTATAACCGGGCAAAAGAAGCTTTCAGGGTAAATGAGGATATCTTGCGCTTTTTTTATGAAAACAAATCTCTCACCGCTAAATTTAAACTCTTTAGGCATAAATTAACCGATATCCTGAAAGATAAACCTTTTTCTCTTGAAATGATTCAGCAGAGAGATTCAGAATCCGATCCCGGCAAGGCTATTGACAACCTGGAAATAAAGAGAAAAGACATTCCTGATACCTTTTATGCTAATTCTCAAAGGATAAAGGAATCTCTCAGAGTATTGGAAGAAATGCTTAAACTCATAGATAAAAAAATAGTTGGGAAAATAAAGAAAATGAGGTATAATTTTTATTCTTTGGAAAAAGATGCCGGAAAGAAAGTTCAAAATATATCTGCTAATAGATAGAGATACGGCAAAAAAGTTCAGCCGCGATATTTACCGGATAGCTGAATCCGCGGGAAAAGCCAAAGTTGATTTTATCCAATTTCGTTTTGGAAATACAGATTTAACCAAAGTGCTGGAAGAATCCTTGAAATTGAAAAAGATTATCGGAAAATTTAAAACTACCCGTTTTATCATAAATAACCGGACAGATATCGCCAAAGCTGTATCTGCTGACGGGGTACATTTGGGAAATACTGACTTACCTCCGGAAACCGCGAGGGAATTATTAGGAAAGAATGCTATTATCGGAAAAACTGTGCACTCTATGAAAGAGATGTCCAACGCTCTGAAAGAATCTGTTGACTATCTGAGTTTCGGGCCGGTATTTAAAACATCTCTAAAACCAAATCTAAAGCCATGGGGAATAGGTAAAATAAAAAAGGCCGTGGATTTTTTCCTGTCTTCTGAAAAAGGAAAAGATATGGATTATTTTGTAATCGGGGGAATTACTTTAAACAATATCGGCAGTATTTTGAAAAAAGGTATTACCAATATAGCCCTGTCAACAGAAGCGCTTAGAAGTTCCCGGCCTATAAAGGTATTAGAAGAAATTAACAAAGCCTGTTTATCTGTATAAAAATGAATAAATCAACCCTGAAAACTATTTCTGAAAAGGAAAACATACCTCTTTCCCTGCTCAAGAAAAATATTGAGGCGGGAAAGGCTGTAATAGTAAAAAACAGGCTGAGAAAAGTAAAACCCCTTGCCATAGGCAAAGGCCTTAGAGTAAAAACAAACGCCAATATCGGAACCTCATCAGAAAGCCCGGATATTAAAGACGAGATTAAGAAATTAAAAGTCGCGGAACACGCGGGAGCAGATTCTGTAATGGACTTAAGCGTAACCGAAAACTTAAAGTCTGTCCGAAAAAGAATCATCGCGGCTTCAAAAATTATTGTGGGGACAGTACCTATTTATGAATGCGCTATTAAAGCGGAAAAGCAATACGGGTCTTTTGAAAGAATGACAAAGTCTGAAGTCATTGAAACGATAGAAGAACAGGCTAAAGAAGGAGTGGACTTCTTCACTATCCATGCCGGAGTAACAAAAGAAATCATCCTAAATGACTCTTTTAAACAGAGAACCGGAGGAATTGTCAGCAGAGGAGGAGCTATTTTGTCCCGCTGGATGGTTGTAAACAAAAAAGAAAACCCTCTTTATGAATATTTTGACGACATCCTGGACATCGCCAAGAAATACGATATAACTTTAAGTTTAGGCGACGGACTGCGTCCCGGAGCCCTATCCGACTCGCTGGATACATTACAATTATCCGAGCTTTTGACTCTGGGAAAACTTACCCGGCGCGCCCGCAAAAAAGGGGTGAAGATAATAATTGAAGGGCCGGGCCATGTCCCCATAGACCAGATCGAAACAAACATGCGGTTAGAGAAACAGATATGCGGAGAAGCTCCTTTTTATGTCCTGGGCCCTCTTGTTACAGATATAGCTTTAGGATTTGACCACATATCTTCAGCAATAGGAGGAGCAATTGCCGCTCTTTACGGAGCGGACTTTCTCTGTGTAGTTACGCCCAAAGAGCACTTGGGACATCCTGACGAAAAAGATATAAAAGAAGGAGTCATAGCCGCGCGGATTGCCGCGCACTCTGCTGATATAATCCATAACCCCAAACTAAAAATACGCGACGACAATTTATCCAAAGCGAGAAGAAAAAGAGACTGGAAAACACATATAGAATTGAGCCTCAATCCCGGAGAAGTCAAAAAAAGAACCAAAGGATTGAAATTTTCAGATGTTTGTAGTATGTGTGGTAAATACTGCTCTTTGAAAATAATGGAAACCTGTCCTCTTAAATAACTATTTTAGTCAATGAAACTTAGGCTTTTTCAGAAAAAAGTCTATAGTCTAAACTTGTGCTGAGCGAAGTCGAAGTATTGATCCTGGATCGGCCGAAGGGAATCGAAGAATCTAAAGTTTAATTTCCCGCGGCTTGTTGCGAGAGAGTTATAAAGAATAAACCTTTGATACCCCATAGCTTACTGTGGGGTAATTGATTCTCGTTAGAGAACAATCTTTTATCCTGCGTGAGATAAAGAATGTTTTTTCCATAAGGACAAAAACATAGTCTATTGGTAACTCACCTATTTAAAAGAACATCTTTATCTATAGAAAAACTCAAAACCCAAAATAAAGAGAATTACATTTATTATATTATCGTTTTGAGATTGAAACATTTGAGTTTTGAATTTGTTTAGAGTTTCGAGTTTAGTACTTAGAGTTTTTAAAAAGAACACGGGTGTAGTTTCCTCCAAAGGCGGACAGGCAATGGCAAATACATAATCTTGTAAGAAAACTCAAAATCCTAAATCCTAAACAAATCCAAAATCAAAATGACTAAAATCCAAAACATTATCTATAATTGGTTAAAAAGAAACTGGTTTTGAACATTTGAGTTTTGAATTTGTTTAGAGTTTCGAGTTTAGTGCTTAGAGTTTTTAAAAAGAACGCGGGTGTAGTTTCCTCCAAAGGCGGACAGGCAATGGCAAATACATAATCTTGTAAGAAAACTCAAAATCCTAAATCCTAAACAAATCCAAAATCAAAATGACTAAAATCCAAAACATTATCTATAATTGGTTAAAAAGAAACTGGTTTTGAACATTTGAGTTTTGAATTTGTTTAGAGTTTCGAGTTTAGTGCTTAGAGTTTTTAAAAAGAACGCGGGTGTAGTTCAATGGCAGACAATTGCCTTGCCGTTAGGCAAGTTTCTTTCCG
>CAZSRG010000074.1:0-6486 GCA_964609315.1 uncultured Planctomycetia bacterium | reverse complement strand
GTTGTCTGGCCGAATTGATCCCGCCGAAGGTTGGAAAATTGTAGTAATAGAATTTCCCAACATCTTCTCTGAGGCGGGATTTCTTTAATAATTCACTATCCTTAAACTTTTAATTCAGCCTTCTACAGCTTGATTTTATTCTTCCTCACCCCCTTTTCTGCGCTATACAACGGACGCTTATTTTTTTCACTAAAACTACTTAATCCTTTATTATCAGACAGAGACAAGCCCTATCCCTGCAATATTTCTAATTCTTATGCCAAAGAGCTTTATAGGTAAAATAGGATTTTCTTAATTGCCTCAAAAAAGGAGAATCCTTACCATCTCCCTGGGAAGATAACCCCAGCCATTCCTCATGCATAAACCCGTCTAAAAACGGGCCGGAAAATAACCCTTTCCTGTCATGATACCCCGGTTCATAAGCCTTCCACCATTCGTCAAGCCACTCAAAAACAATACCGCCTAAAACATTGCCTGTCCCGTAACCGGCAAAGTTATCAGCCATATTTTGCCAGCAGTTTTTATGATACTCGGCCTGAAAGGATTCAGCTTCGTCTTTGCTGTATCCTTCCCCGTAAGCCGGAGCTCCATACTCAGTTATCATTATAGGTTTTCCGGCATACTCTTTGACATTCGCGAACAAATTGCCAAATCCGTATTTTCCCCTGTAAGCATTCGTGCCAAAGATATCCACATCCGGGCAATCCTTGCCGAAAATATCCAGAAAAAGGTTGTCACCGGAAGCAATTGCCACCGGCCGGCTTGGATCAAGGCTCTTTACAAACTTTGCCGTCTTATTAACAAATTTAAAAAAACTGTCCGGGTCTTTATCGGCATTACAAGCGACGCCATAAACATTCTCGTTTCCTAAAAGCCACATCAAAACATACGGCTCATTTTTAAAGTCATTGACCATTTTTTTAACACTCCCTAACATCTTAGCCTGTTGTTCTGAGTTTGAATAATCCGTCCCTTTAGACCATTCCGCTCCGCTTCCTATCGCGTATTTGCCTAAAAAGTCGCCCATTATAACCATTATACCGTATTTATCATATAACTTTCTTAATAACTCCTTATCCGGTTCATGCGGCTGGTGGTATATCCTTATACAGTTAACTCCCATCTCCTTCATCAGATAGAAATCACCGGCTGTTTTCTCATCATCATCCTGCTTGTTATTTCCGTTTTTATCCACCCATGCCTCATAAGGCCCGTCAATAATCCCGTTATTATTCACATCCTGCTTCATCCAGTCAGATAGAGTCCCCTCATCGGGAGATTCGCCAACTCTCGTAGGAGCGTAAGTTATCCCTTTTACAACAAAAGGCCTGCCCCCAACAAACAACTGCCAGTCACCTGATTCATACTGAACCAGCTTCACTCTATTTCCTGATTCCTTTATAACCTTGCCAAAATTTATTCTCTTATTCCGGTTAAAGAAATCTAAAACATTCCTTTTAACAAACCTGCCGGGATTTACGATGAAAACATCATTCGCGATATTATGGTCAAACCCTCCCTTTACCTTAATATATGCCCCTTTTAGAGAAAATCCCAACTCCGGATGCTCAGTAAGCAGGTAATTCAGCCTGCTTAAAGCCGCCGGGCCTACATACCAGGGGGTATGCCAGTAAGTCCATCCATAAGTTTGGGGAAAATGCGCTATTACCGCGTAATAGGCTTTTACCGCCTGTTTTATTAACCCGCTGCGTTCTAAAAGGCTGGCTATATAAAACTGTTTTATCCCCTGAGGTTCTCCGGCAACGTTCCATTTATAGAAAGCTAAACTCAAATCCCGCGAATTCAAGGCATTCCATTGGTTGATCTTATACAGCTTTTTCTTCACTTCAATAAACTTAGGGTCGTAACGCAAAGAAGTTGTATCAGGATAAACCCCTTCTCCGCAAGCGCGGGCTAATCCTGCCTGGTCATTAACAACATATTTATAACTGCTGGTCCCTACCCCTTTAAATTCTCCGTATTTCTCATAATCAACCGGAAACTCTGTGCCTGTATTGCTCAAAACTATCTTTGAAACTCTGCCTTCCCCTTTCTCCTTCTCTTCTATCCTGCCGGTCTTAAGTTTCTTTAATGTAATCTCAGCCTTCTCCTTCAAAGACCAAAACCATCCCCGGGGGTCCCACGCCTGGGCATAAGGATATTTCTTCACTATAGTATCAAAAATTTTCTCAGCCTCGGAAATCTTTTTCTCGCGCATCAGAGCTTCTCCCTTAATAAAATAGCAAGTGGCGACATCGTTCAAAACTTTATAGGAAGTCTCTTTGCCCTTCGGAGGAAGGCTGTGTAAAGTCAAGGCTATTTTATCAGCTTCATCCTTAAAATTTAAGATACAGGCATCGGTAATCTTATAAACCTCGTCAAAATTCCTCCGGCCCAATTCATTCCATCCCTTCTTTACATACCCGCCTGTATCCTGACTCTGGCAAATACCTGAAGACGGAAAACTGATGACAGATGACAGAAAACTGACAAGAAAAAATAGAAAACCGATGACAGAAAACTGATGATAGAAGAAATCCTGACTTCTGTCCTCTGTCTTCTGACCTCTGACCTCTGTCTTCTGTCTTCTGTCCCTCATCCCACCAACGCTCCTGAAGTTATACCTTTAATAATATGTTTCTGCATAACCAAATAAACCACAATTATCGGCAAAGAGGCAATCGTCAACCCCGCCATTAGAACCGTATACTGGGTTAACCCCACACCGCTGGAAGCAAAATCCATCAGCCCCACCTGAAGAGGCATAAGCCCTCTCTTGCTGAAAATGAGCAAAGCTAAAACAAATTCATTCCAGACA
Source organism: uncultured Planctomycetia bacterium (assembly GCA_964609315.1). GTDB lineage: Bacteria > Omnitrophota > Gorgyraeia > Duberdicusellales > Duberdicusellaceae > CAZSRG01. Next base: position 3,668 of record CAZSRG010000074.1, on the reverse strand, counting down.
TTCAAAGCGTTAAATATAACCACAACTCCGGTAGCCGGCCTGGCCAAAGGAAACATCACATACCACCATATCCTCAATTTTCCGCATCCGTCAATCCGGGCGGCATCTTCCAAATCCCGGGGTATCTGGTCAAAAAAGGTTTTATAGAGATAAATACTTAAAGACAAACCCACATTAATCATTGCCAGGATATACCCCAACCGGGTATTAAGAAGGCCTACTCCCTTTAATAGAACATAAAGAGGGACAAAAGCCGCCGGTATGGGTATCATCATTGCCGCTAAGAATAGAGCAAAGATGAAATTCCTCCCGCGAAACTGAAGCCGGGAAACAGCATATCCAGCTAAAGAAGAAATAATCACAATACCCAAAACTCCAAAGAAAGTGTAAAGCATGCTGTTTAAGAAAAACATGCCTAAATGCCCGTCTCGAAAAGCCGCGATATAATTGACTAAAGAGAAATGATGCGGCAGGCTGAACCCGTAATCGCTGACAAATTCGGTATTAGACTTTAAGGACGCGTTTATCATCCAGAGAAAAGGAAACACACAGCTTAAAGCCACAGATATCAAAAAAATATGGATAATCAGAAGATAAAATGTTTTTTTAGCTTTATCTTTCATCAGGGTTTAAACTTTTTGGATATTTTTAATAAACTGAATGACACACAGATTAAAATGAATCCCAAAACTAATCCTTCGGCGGAAGCATACCCGGCATGGGAATTATTCAAATCATTAAGTATCTTCAAAACCGATACTGTCGTTTTTCCGGCAGGCCCCCCTCTGGTTAAAGCCATAGGAAGGCCTATAACCTGAACAGTACCTAAAATAGTAAGAATTATTACCAGAAATATTACCGGCATAAGTAAGGGGACCGTAATTTTAGTGAATCTCTGAAAAGCGTTTGCCCCGTCAACCCGGGAAGCTTCATAAAGTTCCTGAGGAATTGTCTGTAGTCCGGCTAAAAGGATTATAAACCCCCAGCCGAACCCCCGCCAGCAATGAGTAAAAGCTAAAGTCCTAAGGGCAAAGTCAGGATTGTTTAACCAATCATGAGCTAAAGAGCTTAATCCTATCTGATGAAGAAAATGGTTAAATACCCCGGGATAAGGGACTAAAAGATTCCTTACTAAAAGCCCGATTATGATTTCAGAAAGAACCGGCAGAAGAAAGAATACGACTCTGTAAATCTTACCTGTCCTCACAGCCTTATCAACGGCCAGAGCTAATATAAAAGCTAAAAAGTTCTGAAAAGTTAAAGCCCAGAAACTTATATAGAAAGACCTCCCTACCGAGGCCCACCATTCTTTGTCATGAAAAAGAATGTCTCTGAAATTACTTAATCCTACAAATCCCAAAGAAGAGATCTCCGATCCCCTGTGCAAAGCCAGCCAGAAAGTGTAAAAGAAAGGCATTATGTAGAAAAAAGCAAAGATAGCAAATGCCGGCAGGACAAAACTGAAACTTTTAAACTGTTCTCTGCCTGAAGGATAATTCATTTTCTCTCCATCCTTAACTGTTTTACCTTATCTACATCAACAGCCGTTTCCTGAGGTGTCTTTTCCCCGATGATAATCTTTTCTATGCCTATATTTATAGCCTCGACAACCCGCGAATCTTCATTTAAAGGCCAGAGATTAGGATGAGTAAAATACTTGCTGTTCTTTAGAAACTGCTTCATAGAAACACTAACCTTGCTGTCACACCCTTTAACCGAAGGGAGATTACGGGTTTTTTCAACAAGAAAAACCTGCTGGTCTTTCTCAGTAAGCCATTTCAAGAAACGGATAGCTTCATAATGCCTGCTTGACAGCCGGCTTACTACAAAAGAACTTCCTGCCCCGGCCCAAATTTTAACCGGATAATCCCGCCCTGCCTGAGGTGGAGGCATAACTGAATACCGCAAAGAAGGATTCATCTGCTTATAAGTATTTACCCCCCAACTCCCGTTAAAGCTGAATAACGACCTGCCGGACGCGAAAATCTGCTCAGCTTCCTTATTATTCATAGTTATAATCCCCGGAGCAAGGATACCGGAATCGCGCATCTCTTCAAAAAGAGAGAAGACCTTTATCCAATCATGGTCGGTATAGGGGACTTCCCCTCTCAACGTGGCAAAGAATTTATCCTGCCCCATAATGTTAAAAGCATAATCGGTAGCTAAACAGTAGATAAGCCAATTTTCTCCCCATCCGCAGACAAACCCCGAAACTCCCAATTTATCAACCGCAAGTTTAGCGTCTTTAATAAAATCTTCCCAGTTAGAAGGAGGCGAATCGGGAGAAACTCCTATTTTTGCTAAAAGACTTTTATTGTAAAGGAACTGGATTCCCATCGTATCAATAGGAACAGCGTATATACCGGGAGGGACTCCATAACTGTTTCCCTTATCAAAAGTATTGAATGCCAGAGAAATATCTATAAAACTGTTTTTCCATCTATGGTTATTCTCATTCATATAAAAAGTCAGGTCATCCACTAACCCGGCTTTAATAAAAGAAGAAAACAGTTTTTTATCGCCTAAAATGCCGAATAATTCCGGCAAATCCTTAGCCGCGGCAGCGGCGTTAATTTTCTGAGAATATACCCCGTGAGGAAAAACTTCAAACCTTACTCTTATACCCGTCTCCGCTTCATATTTCTTAGCCAATTCCTGAAAAGCAGACTGGCGGTCCGACATCCAGTGCCATACAACAATCTCAGCCTTATCCTCCGCGGCCTTATGAAAAGAACACCCTGTCAACGATATCAATAAACACACCCCCGCAAACAAAAATCTCTTCATTTTATCCTCCATCTAAGCTAATCTTAACCGGCCGGTTATACAGAGAGTTGATTATACCATAAGAGAATACCTGTTCAACAAGAAAATTCCTCTAAATTCTCTAAATCCAAGCCGTTCAGCCGGCATTAGATTGACCCCAATTCAAGGCTGCAGAGATACTTCCCCGTCTCAATACAGAATCCTTGATACCCCCATAAACTCGGGTTTATCAAATTCTATCCCGAATCTAAACCCGCTCTCTTCCAAAGGCCTTACCCAGCGGACTTTGCCTTGAGTATAAAAAGGCTTGTGTTTATCCTGGATGTTCAGCCAAAGCTTCAGATTCTTTCCAACATCCGCCTTTCTCCGGGAAACCACACTCATTCCTCCGGCGCTGACATCCAAAGATTCGGCTTTAATCTCTTCAGCTCCTCCTGTGACTAAAATATCTACAGGAAAACCGGCCTTAATCCGCTCAAACATTCTCCTTTCTTCTTCTAAGCCACGGACTTTTTCAACCATAACTCACCTCCTCTTTTAATCTAACGTATTGTCAAAAATATTTAAGTTGCTATCATACGTGTCCAAATGCAATCTTAGCGGTCCGGCCGCATAGGGCGCAGGTGGCCAAAAAAAATAGAACCGTCCCCTTCTTATTATACATCTAAATAAAATAAAAAGAACCTTTTTACCGATAACCATTAGAATAAGCCTCCTTTTCCTATAAGCCTATTCTAACTTAAAATGCTCTATTTGTTAACCGGGAAAATGCTGTTCTCTATACCCTTGCGGGCACAGGCGGGAAAATAATGCTAACTGCATTATTTGGGTTAATAGGAAGCAGTATATCTTCCCATACATCATCTTCCCATACATCTAAATCATATGGGATGTCCCCGGTT
>CAZSRG010000073.1:0-6585 GCA_964609315.1 uncultured Planctomycetia bacterium | reverse complement strand
TTTACTATGAAGTTTACTATGAAGTTTTTGCTTGACATATCGTTTTAGATAGATATAATCGCTTTTAACCGTTTTTACCTAAATTCAGGCTTATTATGATAAAAGAACACAGTTTGGAGAAAGATATTGATAAATTCCTTACTCCTAAAGAATCTGCTAAGATTTTGGATATCAGCCTTTCTACTTTAAAAAAGTTTATTTATCAGGGAAGGCTCAAAACTTTCAAAACACCGGGCGGGCATCATAGAATAAAGCTAAGCGATTTACTTTTAATTGCCGATACTTCTAATATTGAAGTTCCGGCATTTGTTTCTTTAAATAAAGCGGTTCTTGAATTATCCGACGGCCTTATATCGGTGTTAGAGCAAAGGCAGAGGTTTTGTAAGGGGCATTCGCGTAATGTCGCGGGCCTTAGTGTTGAGATTGCCCGTAGTTTAAAGTTAGGGAGAAACTCTATTGAAAGAGTTTACCTTGGCGCTTTGCTTCATGATATAGGCAAAATCGGTATTGAAGAAGCGATTTTAAATAAGCGGGGAGAGTTAGACAAAAAGGAGTATTCGGTAATACAGAGCCATCCTTTAATTGGCGAGCGTATGATTTTTTTCATAAAAGAAATAAAACCGGCCGCGGATGTTATCCGCCAGCATCATGAACGTGTTGACGGGGCAGGTTATCCTGACGGGCTGACAGGAAGCAAGATTTTAATTGAATCAAAGATTGTATCTTTGGCGGAAACTTTTCATTCTCTTATTGCCTGGGATTCATACAAAAAACCAATGTCCATCCCCGCGGCTAAAGACGAAATATCCCGTTGTTCAGGCAGCCAATTTGATAAAGAAGTAGTAAAAGCTTTCTCATCCCTGAATTATAAACCATGAAAAACCTTTTTATTCTCTTAATATTTATGTTTGCTTTCGGTTTCGGGCGTGCTGTGTATTGTTTTGATTTCTCTAATGTGAAACTTACTCCTAAGGTATCGGCCAGCCAGAAATACGATGATAATATCACTTTTGCCTCAGATAACAAAAAAAGCGATTTTATAACAACTATTGCTTTAGGATTAGGGCTGGATTATCAGACAAAACTTCAAAGTTTAAGCCTGTCGGGTAATTTAGACGTGAATCAGCAGTTGTTTATGAAAGAGAATGAATTTAATAATTTGTCGCAGAGCTTTACTCTAAATTACATTAAAGAATTCTCGCCGTATACCCGTATTTCTTTCACGAACAGTTTTGACCATAAAGAAGAACCCCGCAGTTTTGAAGACGAGTTCGGAAGGACTGACGGCAGATATAGTTATTGTCTAAACACCGCGGGTTTTACCCTGACAAAAGATTTTTCTAAACAGTTAACCTGCCGGTTAAACTATTCTAACCAGGTTTATAAAGTTAACCGGGCGGATTTAAGCGATTCTTCCCTTAACAAAATAGGGGTGAGCGCTGATTATTATTTGAGTTCGGCTGTGATTCTTCTTTCTTCCTACGATTTTTCATACAGGGAATTTGACCCCGGGGACAGTTCTTATACCAATTCTTTTTCCGGGGGAGTCAGAAGGTATTTAACCCCGAAGCTTTACCTTGACGGAAGAGCGGGAATAGATTTCATCAGCGGGTATAATGACAGGACATTTACGGAATCATTCTTTTTTTCATCTCTTACCGGAGACTTAGACGAAGTAACTCAAGCCAGGCTTTCTTTTACGCGGCAGTCAAGCACTAACGCTTACACCCAGGATGTTTTTAATAACTGGCGGTTTTCAGGTTCGTTTAACCGGCAGTTGTCCGACAAAGTTAAATTTCTGCTTACGGCTTTTTACGGAAAAGGTAAATACGACTCTTCTTCTGTAGAAGATACCAATTCAGGCATAAGTGCCGGATTAAACTATGATTTGTCTGAAAATCTCACAGGGTTTATCCGTTGCGGTCATTCCGAGAAGACATCAACGGATAAAACTAACGAATATAAAAAGAATACCCTTTCTGTGGGGATAAGCAGGGTTTTTTAGCCGGCCTCTTTTAGAAAACCTCTGTCTGTAAACCCAAATAATGCGGTTAGCATTATTTGCCCGTTTGTGCCCGTGAGGGTGTTTGTGCCCGTGAGGGTGCCTGTGCCCGCAAGGGTATAGGGTACAGCATTTTTCCGGTAAAGCAAAAGAGTGGGTGTAACAATGCTGAAAGAATACAATATAATCTTACGGCGTCTGGTGATGATTCTTGACCTCTGTTTAGTAACAGCGTCATTCTTCATAGGTTATTTTTTCATAAACCGGACAGATGTCCTTTATAATTTATCTACTTATATAATTCTTTTGCCGGTAATACTTTTAATTTGGGCTTTGTTTTTATACTTCTTTGAATTGGATAAATCTTTCAGGGTAAAGGCCGCGGCGGAAATTGTAGCTAATCTGCTTAAAGCGGGATTCTTCGGCCTGCTTTTTTACGGAAGTTTCTCTTACGCTTTTAAGATTGAAGGAGTAAGCAGGGCGCTGATTATTACTGTTTTTATCCTTTCTACTTCCTTTATAGCGGTTGAGAAACTAATCCTTCTGCTGATTTTCAGAAAAATCCGCAGTAAAGGATATAATTACCGGCGGCTTTTAATCGCCGGCACCGGCACCCGCGCCAGGAAGCTGATATCCCTTATCAACGGGCATAAAGAATGGGGATTGAAAATAATCGGTATTGTTGATGAAGATAGGGATAAAAAAGGGTCTTTTATTGAAGGTTATGAAGTTATAGGGACATTTGAAGCCATTTCGAAGATAGCTCATGAAGAAGTTCTTGATGAAGTCATTTTTGTTGTTCCCAGGTCTCAGTTAGCCCGTATTGAAGACGCGATGTGTTTTTGTGAACTTGAAGGGATTAAAGTAAGTGTCGCGGTAGATATTTTTGAGTTAAAGTTCTCTAAAGCAAAGCAAACGGATATACAGGGGTTTCCTTTATTAACTTTCGAAAGCACTTCAGACAGATTATGGGCTCTTCTTGTAAAGAGAGTGTTTGATATTATTTTTTCCTTTATATGCCTATTGGTTTTATCTCCGTTGTTTTTAATTGTATCAATACTTATAAAGGGGACATCTAAAGGGCCGGTTTTCTTCCGTCAGGTAAGGTCAACTTTAAAAGGGAGAAAATTTATCCTTTATAAATTCAGGACTATGGTGCAGGACGCCGAAGAAAAATTAGAAGAGTTAAAGAAACACAACCAGATGAACGGGCCTGTCTTTAAGATGGACAATGATCCGCGTCTTACAAAAATAGGCAGGGTTTTACGTAAAACGAGTATTGATGAACTTCCTCAATTATGGAATGTTTTTAAAGGGGATATGAGTATTGTAGGCCCGAGGCCTCCTATACCTGAGGAAGTAAGTCAGTATGATTACTGGCACAGGCGGAGGTTAAGTATGCGTCCGGGAATAACCTGTTTATGGCAGATAAACGGGAGGAATAAAATTGTTGATTTTGATGAATGGGTGAAACTTGACCTTAAATATATTGATACCTGGTCATTGTGGCTGGATATAAAGATATTGATTAAGACATTTCCGGTTGTTCTTTTCGGCGTTGGCGCTAAGTAAACACAAATGTAGTCTGCCGATTTATCGGCATAAAACAATGGAGGCAATCATGAAACATTTACTATCATTATTGACAATCTTTTCTCTTGTTATCATTTCACCGCTAACATGGGCAGAAGAGACGGTTTCGACTGAAAAGCCGGCCCAGTCCGAATACACAGTGGGAGTAGATGACATTTTAGACATAAATGTTTTACAGCCGGACAAGCTTTTAGCGGAGGTTACAGTTGCTCCTGACGGGACAATATCTTTTCCTTATATAGGAAGTGTTATGGTAAAAGGGTTAACTTTGACTGAAATACAAACCGAGATTCAGGCTCGTCTTGCTGACGGGTATATGAGATATCCGGTTGTAACTGTTTCTTTAAGAGAGAGCCGGAGCCGGAAATTCTTTGTTTACGGCGAGGTTATGCATCCCGGCCCTTATCTTATAGATGAAAATGTAACTGTTCTTAGGGCAATATCCATGGCAGGAGGATTTACCAAATTTGGTTCTTCAAGCAAAGTCAAACTTCTGCGTGCCGATAAAGATAAAAAAGGATATAAACCGGTTAAAGTTAATATAAAAGCTATTATGAACGGAGATTCCTCAAAGGATTTCCTTGTTAAATCCGGAGATATCATAACTGTTTCGGAGGGTGTCTTTTGAGACACGGATTCACTTAAACACGGATTAACACGGATATATTTAGACACGGATTCACTTAAACACGGATTAACACGGATGAAGAGAGACACGGATTCACTTAAACACGGATTTGCACGGATGAAGAGAGACACGGATTCACTTAAACACGGATTTACTTAAACACGGATTAACACGGATAAAGAGACACGGATTTACTTAAACACGGATTAACACGGATAAAGAGAGACACGGATATGGGAAAGTTAGAGCACGAAGGGTTAACTTATAAAATACGAGGGGCTATCTTTGAGGTATATAACATCTTAGGCCCGGGATTTAAAGAAATAGTATATCACAATTCTCTGCAAGAAGAATTCGACAAGAGAGAGATCAAGTATGACGGAAAGAAGAAAATTAAAATTGTTTATAAATCTAAGCAAGTTGGAATATATGAACCGGACTTTATAGTTGAAGATAAGATTATTATTGAGATAAAGGCGGTAAATGTTATGCCGAAAGTATTTGAAGAACAGTTATATGGTTATTTAAAGGCAACAAAATATAAAGTTGGCATTTTGGTCAATTTTTCCGGAGAGAAATTAGACATAAGACGCCGTATTTACGGATAACCTATAGGCATGGATATCTGTGTATATCCGTGTCCATATGATCCGTGTGAATCCGTGTTTAAAAAGGAGGAGGGAAACCTATGGAAATATCTGAAGGACAAAGAGAGACTACTATGCGGGATTATTTAAGGGTTATTTTCCGGCAGAAAATGGTCATAATCGTAAGTTTTGTAACGGTAGTTTCAACCGTATTTATCGGGCTGAAACTCAAGACTCCGGTATACGAATCTTCGGTTAAGATGCTGATTTCGGCAAAGAAGCAGGTTGATTCGCTTTATTACCGTGACCTAATTGATTCGCGTAACAGCGAGATATCTTTAACTCAAAGCGAACTTGTAAAGTCTTCGGCTGTAATAGGGCGGGTTGTTAAGTCATTAGCTCTATATGACCGGCCGTTGGATTATGAGAAGGATTTTGCTTCAGGCCTGCGCCGTTTAATAATTAAGGCTAAGATTAATTTCTTCAATAAGAAAACGGCTAAGTTAACTAAAGAGCAGAAACAGGCTTACAGGTTTAGGATGGCGCTTGAAGATTTAAAGAAAAACACTTCTGTCGAACCTATCAGGGATACAGACTTATTTACTATTAAAGTCAGGGATTTCAGCCCATTGGGAGCCGCGGTAACAGCTAATGTTGTAAGCCGTTCATACGTTATTTTTGACCTTGAACAGCAGTTAGTTGAGTTGGAACTAAAATATGGGAAAAAACACCCTATGGTAACACAGCTTCGCGACAACATAGCCAAAGTTGAAAAAAGTTTAACCGGCGCTCCTTTGCCTGACAGTGATGCCATCGGCCCGGCAACGGTTAAGATTATTGAGCAGGCGCAGATTCCGATTAAGCCTGTGGGCCCGTCTAAGATGCTGATTTTTCTTCTGTCTTTGTTTATGGCTCCTTTGTTAGGGGTGATGTTAGCCTTTGTATTTGAATATACCGACCAGAGTTTTAAATCAGCTCAGGATATAGAGGGTTTTTTAAACCTTCCGTTTCTCGGGTCTATACCAAGAAAAAAAAGAAGGAACAAACCGGGTTCTTTTTACGCGAAATCTTACCAGGTTTTATCCGATCAAATCTACCTTTTGCTCAGGGATAAGAACCTAAAGAGCTTAATGGGAGTATCATCCATTCAGGGAGAAGGCGCGACAACCGTAATTGCTAATTTAGGAAAGTATCTGTCACAGAAATTAGGGCATAAAGTTCTTATTATTGATGCCAATTTAAGGAACTCGTCAATGCACAAATTCTTTAACATTTCTCAGGATTCAGGCTTAACCGATGTTCTTGAAGGCAAAGCATCATTTGAACAAGTGATTAAAACAGTGAACCAAGAGCCACGAGCCAAGAGCCACGAGCCAAGAGCCAACAGCCATGAGCTATCGATATTACCCACAGGCAGCACCGAACTTAACCCGATTACTCTTTTAGGTTCTTCTAAAATGGAAGAAACTGTTAGAAAAGCTGAAGAGAAGTTTGAAATTGTGCTTGTTGACTGCGCGGATTTAAGAAGTTTTAAAGACGCGAATATTATTTCAAAGTTTTTTGGCGGAGTCCTCTTAATTTTAAGTGAAGGGAAATCCCGTAAACCGGTTGTTAAATCGTTAGTCAGTCAGTTAATTGAAAAGAAAGTAAACATTTTAGGAGTAGTATTAAACAACCGCAGTTTTCCAATCCCGGGGGTTATCTATGACCGTGTATAAAACACGAATCAACACGAATAAAGAGACACGAATCAACACGAATGAAGAGACACGAAT
>CAZSRG010000072.1:0-6603 GCA_964609315.1 uncultured Planctomycetia bacterium | reverse complement strand
ACTGTCTGGTTAGACGCGTCAAAGCTGTCTTCGTTATACCCTAATTTAGCGGTATAAGTAGAACCTATCTGAAAATTATCAAACAAAAGGTGTTTAAGCCTGACAACACCCGAGTAAGTATCAAAAACTTCGTAATCCTGCCATAACGTCTTAGGCGAAGCAAAAGTTATATCCAAACTTGTGCTGTCAGAATTAAAAGAAAACGCGGCTCCTCTAAGATTTGTAAGGTAAACTCCCGAAGAGTCCCGGCTAAGAGAACTCAAAGAATCATCCCAATAGCCTTTAAAGAAATCATTTGGCGCGGCTCCGGTATTCAAATGCCCCGGAGCCCAACTGTCCAGCCAGGGGCTTTCTTCCCAATAAATCTTATGGTTAGACAGGCCTATTATATCATCAGAAGTATAGGCTTTGGACTGTAAGGCCGCGGGAAAAACCTCTAAACTCACCGGCCCCGAATTATAATCAAACCAGAGCTCGCGCAAAGGCCAAAACTCACGGTGGATATCCAATTCCGGAATAGCAAAAGTATTAGTAAAAATCGAAGTAATGCTCGCCGGCAAAATCCTGCTCCCGGCAAGTTTCATCTCCGGCAGAGAAAAAGAATCGCCTAACACATTAGTATATACGGTTTGATTAACCGTATACCCCGAATTAGCCCAGTACTTCAGTTCTATGTCAGCGGTATCTCCATTAGCCGCACTTACAGTAACCTTATTGGACTTACCGATAAAACTCCAGGGGCTTATATCAATATCGGAATGAAAACCTAACCCCTCTTCCTTCTTATCATCAATATTAAAATGTATCCGGCTGTAGATAGCCGGGTCATAAGTATTCTCATGCTGGTTAAGAGCTGAGCCGGATTCTGTCCGCCAGTTCTCTTCGTTTAAATCGTAATTTGCCCTTTTCCAGTAAACGTCCCCGTGTTCTATCCCCAAACTCGTCTGGTAATCACCGGTTACATCTATATTCCCTTTTCCGGCCCCATTCGTTTCAGGCTTTGTTTCTTCTAAATCAGGCTTGCTATTCTCAGGCTGTTGAGAGTTATAAGAAGGGTTTTCTGAAAGCGGTTTGTTTTCAGCTAATTTAAGGTTTTTTTCAACAGCTGATTCCGGCTGTTGGATAACTTTATTTCCCGCCGGATTTGAAGGCGCGGGATTCTTCAACAAATCCTGTTCAGAATAAGTCCCGGACTTATACGAAGTTCCTGCAAACCCTTCTTTCCCGGAACCCCTTTTTGATTCAAAACGATCCAAAGATTTGCTTATCTGTTTATTCCTTAATTTTTTCCGGGCCAATTCATAATAGGCTGAAGATAAGTCATCCGTGGAATCAGCTAACACCGCCTTATGAAATTCATGGGCGGCATCAGCATAGCTCCCCTCAATATAGAATTTTTTGCCTAAATCTCTGAGAGCTTCAGATACGCTGGAAGCAAAACAGGGAGATACAAAAAAAATCAGTAAGGTTAGACATATATATAAGGTAAAAACGAATTCCCTCTTCATTAAGGAAATTTTACCAAAAACAGGGGGTTTTTCAACCTAAAAATTGTTTTTTTATATTTTACAGGAAGGCTACTTAATAGAGAAAGAAAAATTTCTCTTAAATATATCCCTGTTTAGAAAGAATATATTTAAAGAAACTGTATACTCCCCCGGGTTGAGCTGATATCTAAACTCAGGGAATGACGACGTGTAAACTTTGTGGCCCTCTTTATCCTTTACTTCCCAATTGAAAGATAAAAACTCTTCAGGAATATAAGGCGTGATCCTAACTTTAAACTCTGTTTTGCTGTCTTTCAGGTTATCGATTAAAACTTCAGAATCAAGCTTATAAACATTTACCAGGACAGAATCATACCCTAAGATACCATTGGATATTTCCTCTACCAAGTTTATATCCTTTATCCCCGGAGAATCAAAAGAGACGGCAACTTCCGGAGTGTTGGTCGTAACCTTAACCCCTCCTAAATCTCCCGACCACAAGAACAGCCCTTCAGGAGTCAGGCATCCTGTATCCGGAGATAAAGATACTGCTCTTACTTTAGCCTTTTCACCTATGAAAATCCGCGAAGGGAAACTCTCCGCCTGGACAAAATTACCGCGCGCGGCTTTATCTTCTCCAAATAAGGCGGAAAAAAATTCCTTTTCATTATAAGACAATCCTTCTTTGCCTGCCCCCTTCTCCAAAACATCTAATTCCCAGCCGGTATCATAGCCTTTATTCTTGAGCTTCTTAAACAGCCCTTTGGCCCTGGGAAAATCCCTGAGTTTATACATATATATACAGCCCAGCCTAAACAGAACTTCATCTGACAATTTTGACTCAGGAAACCTATTTAAAAAATCCTCATAGCTGTCTCTGGCTTTATTATACTCTGAAGATTTCTCAAGGTTATACCCTCTCAGATAGGTAAGACCTTCATTCAAAAGTTTGCCTGTTTCATCCTTATATTTATTAAACAATCCTTCCGCGAAATAAGGGGCGCATTTATCTTTAACCCCGCCGCAGGAAGATTTTTCAATTAACCTCTTAATTTCCTGAAGAAATTCCGGCCTGCCGTTTATCAAAGAAAGGTAAGCTTCAGCTATTGAAGAAAAATTATCCATATCTCCATTAAGGTAAAACCTTTCCGCTTCCTTTTTTAACACATCTTTCGACTTAGACTTCTTAATCAGGCTAACGTAGAGCGAAGACACCCTGCGGTAAAGATTCTTTTCAGACTTGTTTTTTAAATCCAATACCGTCTTTCTTAAAAAAGAAACCGTCTCAGAAGAAGGCTTTTTAATATTTTTAACTTCTCTTATAAAATCATTAAAGGCTTTCCTTTTTCCTTTGGAATCGTTAAAGAACCTCTTTACTTCAAAAATCATATATTTTGATTTAAGGACTGCCGCTTCCGGAGAAGTTATCCTATAAAGCAATTCCGTTATCTTACTCAGGTAAACATCTTTATTGGAGAAAAAATCCTCCCAGTCTTTATTATCCTGCCAGCCCTTAAGCTGAGAAAATAAATCCTCCGCCCGCGCTATTCTCTGTTTATTGACTGTCTCTGAATTCAGGGGCTGATTTTCGGCCAGGGACTGAAAGCAGGTAAAAGCCGCGCACAAAAACATTATACCCGTCCCCATAACTGATAGCCGCCTGATAATCCTTCCGGGAGTTTCCCCAAAACTTTCCCGGGGAAGAACTCTAATAAACGCGAAAATACTTAGTATATTGTTACGGGCAGAGACAAGCGCGGCCGCTGCGATATTTTGACCATTTCTGATTACGTTTTTCATATTTTCTTCGTCATCATCCTATTTCAATGGATTATTAATTATATATTATACTGTAAAAAGGGGCACCGCCTGTCCGCGCCCAATTATCAATGATTAAAATACCGCGGGTATGATTTGGCAATTGTATATTGTTACTCAATAGTTATTCCGCCCATCGTTACATTAGCAGGAGAAGTTACGGTTACATTACCTGAAATCCTGCTATGATAATTGACGTAATCCCTATACTGAAAATCCGTGTCATAACTGCCTTCTATATTTACATTGGAGCTAATAGTTATATTCTCATTTAATACCGCGCCAGTTACGGCAAGCGTATCTCCGGAACTGCTTCCATCTATCGCCGGCTGAAGCAGGCTATAAAACTTGCTCTGAGTTAAATTCTTCACCGTATACAGGGAAACAATCTCTTCTAAGGGTTTTGAAACCTGAGGCGCTGTGGCATTGGGAATATAACCGGTAGAACGCACGCGGATTCGCCTCGCGTAAAAGGAACAGCCCGCGGTACAGCTCGCGGGGTTCTGTAGATAATCTATATCAACCTTATAACTGCCCTCTCCAAAGGAAGTTTCAGAATAAAGTGCGCAAATTTTATCAGGATCATTGGAATCAGGTGTAGAGACTGGTGCTCCGTTAATATCTCCATCCAGCCAGTTATCATCAAGGAATAAATCTGCTTTTGCCCGCTCCAGCCCGGCGAAAGCCAACTGCTCTGCCTTATCGGCCTTTTGCTGGCGCATAAGATTTCTCTGGTCATAAACAGCCCAGATAACGTAGCTCGCTAAATAAACAGAAATAACTGTAATTATAAGAACCACCACTAATAAAACTATGCCTTTATTATCTGAATTCAGCCTCATTTCACTCCTTTTCAGCTTAATCCCTTTCACCTGTTCCTCAAATACACACGAGACGTAGTGTTTAAAGATACCTGCAGGCCCCCTTCCAAAATATTCTTTTTTGAAACTTCGGTTGTAATATTTATAACGCAATTATCAGGACATCCTGAAGAAACAAACTGTAAATCATCAATACCGGATCCAATGATTTTTTCTGATATTAAAGAAAAAGTAGAATTTAAAATCCGGCTTTTTAAATCCGTGCCGGCTAATTGATATTGAATATAAAAGCCCTCTGTGTTATCCGCCCCCCACTTTATATTATACTCATTATCCAGCGTTGGTAAAGGCGTCTGGAAACGAATAGTATCAGGATTAGAATCATTAAGAGAAAATTTATTGGGGGCTGATAATCTTAATTCCTCAGCCATAATATCCTGAACCCTTTTATTCTGACGATACAATGCTGTCTGTATACCTACATTATAACGGCATACATCATTAAGCCTTAAACTAGTATAGACAAAGCCTATCACTACTATAAAAATAGACATTGCCACCACCATCTCTATTAAAGTAAACCCCGTTAGAGAACTTTGTTCTTTAACGGTCCGTGGCGGCGGTGGCTTTAAATCACCGTCGCCTTCAATCGGTAATGACCACCGATTAAAATCGGCGGCTTTCTCTAACGGGGTAAACCATAGTATATTGTTACGGGCAGGGACAAACGCGGCCCCCGCGATATTTTTAAAACACGGCCGGTTGCCGCGTATTTTCATAAATTTCAATATATTTCCATATATTTCCATAAATTTCGCTATCGCAGTGAGCATATTTCTATAAATTTCGCCCCGGCGTTACGCAGGGGCATATTTCCATTAAAAAAATCATGGCCTGCCTAAGAATATCTCACCTTTTTTCTTTGAAATAAACGCCCGTATTCGCACCGGCGTCCCGGGTTCAATTTCATCCGCCTCTATTGTTCCGTTATCATTAGTATCATCAGCCCCTGTTATCCTTCCCCCTGTTTTAAAACCGGCGCGAATTACCACCTCCAATAACCGGCCGTAGCCGGTAGAATACCAGACGTCGTTCTTCTGTGTTGCTGATTTACCGCCAAAAAGCCACATCTTATTATCGTAAACCGCCGCCGCAAAATCCTGTCTTGCCCCCCAGGCCGCTGCCGCGGTTGCCTGCGTCCAGCTCGCTCCGTCGGCAGAATACCATACCTCCGTGCCGCCAAAATTGCCTCCGATTACCCACATTCTGTCATCATAAGCAATAAATCCGAAGTCTTCTCTCGGCGACCAGTCCGCCGCAGCGGTCGCCTGCGTCCAATTCACGCCGTCGGTAGAATACCAGACGTCGTTATATTCCGTTCCGCCCTCGCTTACCCCGCCGCCTGCAATCCACATTTTGCCGTCATAAGCTATCGTCCGGTGGTCCTGTCTTGGCGGCCAGGCCGCTGCCGCGGTTGCCTGCGTCCAATTCACGCCATCGGTAGAATACCAGACATCGTTAAAATTCGTAACATCATCGCAACCGCCCATTATCCATATCTTATTGTCATAAACCAGCGCGGTGCCCGCACCTATCCTTGCCGGCCAGGGAGCGGCAGCGGTCGCCTGCGTCCAATCCACGCCGTCGGTAGAATACCAGACGTCGTTTTTACACGCCCCATCCCATCCGCCCATCACCCACATCTTGTTGTCGTAAACGACACAACTTGGGTTATAACGCGGCGACCAGTCCGCCGCCGCGGTCGCCTGCGTCCAATTCACGCCGTCGGTAGAATACCAGACGTCGTTCTTCAACACCACTCTGCCGCCCATTATCCACATCCTGTCATCGTAAACCAAACCGTCAAAATGGTCTCGAGCCCCCCAATTAGCAGCGGCTGTTGCCTGTGTTTCTCCTCCCCCATAAAGGTCTGCGCGGTCAGTAATAGTAATTTTTCCTATGCCGTTACCGGAAGCAAAGCCCGGAAGATTAAAAGTATCTCCGGGTATGCCTCCGGAAGAATAGTTCACGGGAACCAAAGAGAAATTATGAGCGGATATCTCATTCATCTTATTCAAACAGGCGTTCATCGCCAGAGAAAAACCCTTACTTTGCTGAGTGCTTTTTAAAAGAGAATAATAGGTTGCTAAATAAGGGCCCATTAAGGCAACAAGAATAGCGGAAGCGACTACTACTTCTATTAAGGTAAACCCCCTATTCCTATTTATTTCGCGAAGCATATTTCTATCAATTTCGCGGCCAGAGGCCGCATATTTCGCCCGCGCCAGCGGGCATATTTCTATCAATTTCAATTATTACTATACCCCGTCTCAATCCAGTTAGTACCGTCATAGACAAGCACTAAGGTATCGTTCTGGTTTAAATCCAGAGGGCTGGTGTGCAGGCAGAGATTCCCTGCCTCATTTAATATCACTTTGTTGACAGTTGTATTCTCTAAGATTAAAATATCGCCGGCA
>CAZSRG010000071.1:0-6688 GCA_964609315.1 uncultured Planctomycetia bacterium | reverse complement strand
ATATCTCTTGCTCCTTCGGGGCTCGATATCCTCGAAACTTACAAAGTAAATTTTCAGAGAGGTCGCGTAGTCCGGCTTGTAATAATAGGGACAGCCTCTATTTATAAATAGGGGCTGTCCCTATTTACTATGAAGCTCTCGCGCATTATGGAGAGTGAGGATTATTCTCTTACTATTTTGCTTGAAGCGTCTTGAGCCGCCAACACGATAGGGTACATAGTGGGCGAACTGGTCAGATAGGGGTGAGTCGCCATTTGGAGGGTTTCGAGTTCAGTGAAAGACATCCTTTTTTGAATAGCTACGCCTATGGTATTTATTATTTCACCGCAGGAAATCCCGCCGAATACCTGGCCTCCTAAAATAATTCCCGACTGTTTAGAGAAAACAAGTTTTATTCTTGTCTTGCTTGCTCCCGGCAGGGTCGTGGGGTGTTTATTTACTCCTTCAAATACTCCGGTTACAATTTCAAATCCTTCTTTTTGAGCGTTGTTTTCGGTTAAGCCCGCTGATCCCAAAGCAACTCCACTCACATAAGTTGAGTATATCGCGATTGTCCCTTTGTTTTCGCGGACTAACTGTAGTTTATAAAGGTTTGTTCCGGCTATACGTGCTTCCGCGGTAGCGGTTGAAGCAAGCATTACGCCGACATCGCGCCGGGTAAAGAAATCTCTTTTGCCGGTGCAGTCTCCGACGGCGGATATGTCAGGTATTGATGTTCTCATATATTCGTCAACCCATATGCCTTTTCCTTTTTCCAAATCAACCCCTGTCTCTTTGGCTAATTTTGTGTTGGGAATTGCTCCTATGCCGAGCATTACACTATCAACTTTTATTTCTTCTCCGTTAGAAAACTTTACGCCTTCTACTTTGTCTTTTCCCAACACAGCGCTCACGCGGGTATTAACTAATACATTTACTCCCTTTTCTTTTAATCTTTTCTCTACAACTTCTGAAAATTCAGGGTCAAATGAATTGGCGAGGAGACGGGGAAACATTTCTACTATATGGACGTTCACTCCGTCTATTTTGGAAATTTCATCCGCAAGTTCAATTCCAATGAATCCGCCGCCTATAATCAAAACATTTTTTGACTGTTTTATTTTATCTATAACTGGTTTGAGGTAATTAAAGTCTTTATAGATCATATAAACGCCCTGTTTTTCAACTCCGGGTATAGGAGGGATTATAGGTTGTGAACCTATCGCTAAGATGAGTTTCTCATAAGTATATTCTTTTCCTGTTTTGGTTTTTATTGTTTTTTCTTTACTGTCTATAACTGTGACTTCATCTATAAGGAGGCCTATGTTATGCTTTTCAAATGGCGCGTTGCCGGTTTTATTTTCTTCCGGGTTTTTAAGGCTCGCGAACATATAAGGTATACCGCAGGGGACAACCCCGTTTTTCACTTTTCTTATAAGAAGAATCTTTTTGCCAGGATAATACCTGCGCGCGGTTACCGCGCTGACTATTCCTGCCGGGCCTCCTCCTATTACAATGATTTCTGCTTTCTCAGCCATTTTGTCCTCCTTTAAATTGTAAATATTATTCTTGAGATAATGTTTAGTGAAGCAAACGCAAATACTAACACAAGAAAAGTTTCTTGTCAAAGCATTATCTGGAGTTTTCCCGTTTTTTTCGAATAACCAGGAGGTAAGAAACAATAGCCTCAGCCAGAGGCTGGTCCGCCTCTGGCGGAAAATAACCAAAAAAGATAATAAGAATTAACAGGGTTTATTATGTTTGGTAATTGGTTATTGGGTGTTGAGATTTGTTTGTCTCTTGCCTGTGCCAGTTAGGGTATAAGGGTATCCCCTGGTGATGGGCCGTTTTTATTTTCTTAACTCATTACCGCGTAAAACAATGCATAAATTTATGCCTGAATTACGGGGAATATCCCAATTATCTATGTGGTTACAATATCAAAATGGCAGTACTAATTACTAAATGGTTAAATGGAGATGCTGCTTTTTCCGGCCTGTTATTGCTGAAAAGGAGAGAATATATCTATAATGTTGGAGCATGGAATTAAGGTTATTATTTCTTATTACTTTTAGGGATAGGATAGAGGTTTAATCAATGAGACTTAGACTTTTTCGAAGAAAAAGTCTATAGCCGAATTGATCCTGAGCGGCCGAAGGAAGTCGAAGGATCTATGGTTTGATACCCCGCAGCTTGCTACGTTTCCTTTTTTGGAAAAGTTTTTGATACCCCGCAGCTTGCTGTGAGGTAGTTCATTAATAAAGTTTGACAGAAGCAGGGCTCAATAGTAATATCTTGCCAATTCCTGCCAATCTGATAAGATTAATAAGGTTGAATCCGGTCGGTTCAAGCTGCTAATGCAGGAAACTGAGTTC
Organism: uncultured Planctomycetia bacterium; assembly: GCA_964609315.1. Classification (GTDB taxonomy): domain Bacteria; phylum Omnitrophota; class Gorgyraeia; order Duberdicusellales; family Duberdicusellaceae; genus CAZSRG01. The sequence continues at coordinate 4,334 of CAZSRG010000071.1, read as the reverse complement.
ATTGGTAAAGAAATACCGCGGAAAAAAGGAAGATACTTTAATCAATGAGACTTAGACTTTTTCGAAGAAAAAGTCTATAGCCGAATTGATCCTGAGCGGCCGAAGGGAGTCGAAGGATCTATGATTTGATACCTCGCAGCTTGCTGCGAGGTAGTTCATTATATAATATTTGAAGATTCTTTTTTCAAAATGGAGGAGTGGTGATGAAGAAAATAGCGAAGGATTTAACTAAGTTAATAGGCGGGACTCCGCTTGTCCGGATAAACAGTCTGTCTGATAAATATGGAGTTGAGATTTTGGCTAAACTTGAGTCAATGAATCCCGGTTTCAGTGTTAAGGACCGAATTGCCTGCAAAATGATAATTGATGCTGAAAAGAAGGGTTTGCTAAAACCCGGGGGGACTATTATTGAACCTACTTCGGGAAATACCGGAATCAGCCTTGCCTGGATTGGCGCTATCCGCGGGTATAAGGTAATTTTGACAATGCCTGATACAATGTCTATTGAACGCCGGAAGTTGATTGAAGTCTTTGGGGCAAGGATTGTTTTGACTAAAGGGGAGTTAGGTATGCGCGGAGCGGTTGAGGAAGCTGAAGAGATTCTTAGGAATACGGCCGATAGTTTTATGCCTCAACAGTTTAACAATCCGGCAAATCCCCAGGCTCATAGAGAGGCTACAGCTGAAGAAATTTGGCAGGATACAGAAGGGAAGGCAGATATTTTTATCGCCGGAGTGGGAACGGGAGGGACAATTACCGGTGTCGGCGAAGTTTTAAAGGAGAGGAAACCTTCCGTGAAAATTTTAGCAGTAGAACCTGAAGGGTCTCCTGTTTTATCAGGAGGGAAGTCCGGTCCGCATAGGATTCAGGGGATTGGCGCGGGGTTCACGCCCAAAGTTTTGAATAGAGAAATTATTGATGAGGTAATTATGGTTAGTGACAGTGATGCCTTTAATACCGCGCGTGCTTTAGCTAAAGATGAAGGAATCCTTTGCGGAATATCTTCGGGCGCGAATGTTTTTGCCGCTTCTCAGGTTTCATCCCGTGTTAGTAATAAGGGTAAAACGATTGTAACGTTAATATGCGACACAGGTGAGAGATATTTAAGCGCGGGATTGTTTGAATAGATGTAGAGGGAATCTTTCAGCAGGGGCATTAAGAGCTGAAACTTAAGGGGAGTTAGAGGTTAGAATGAGAAAAAAAGTTTTGGTTGCTATGAGCGGGGGGGTGGATTCTTCTGTTTCAGCCTTGCTCTTAAAAGAGCAGGGGTATAGAGTTACAGGAGTTACAATGTGTTTGGGCCCTGCTGGCCCGGTTGATAGTCAAAAAACTAAATGCCGCGGTAAAACGGCAATTGAGGACGCGAAGAAAGTATGCTCGCGTTTGGAGATACCTCACTATGTTCTTGATTTTTCTAAGGATATAGAGAAAGAAGTTATCAGCGACTTTGTTTCCGAATACAGTAAGGGCAGGACGCCTAATCCCTGCGTCCGCTGTAATCAATATTTAAAGTTCGGAAAACTTCTTAGCTATGCTAAGAAGATGGGGTTTGACTTCTTATCAACCGGCCATTATGCCAAAATAGCAAAAAAACAAAAAGAGTTTTTTTTAACGCGGCCTAAAGACAGAAAAAGAGACCAAACCTATTTTCTCTATCGCGTAAGCAAAGATGATTTAAAGTTTATTCTTTTTCCTCTATCCGAATATACAAAGGAAGAAGTTCGGAAAATTGCCAAAAACGTTTCTTTACCGGTAGCCAAAAAACCGCAGAGCCAGGATATTTGTTTTGTTTCTAAAGGCAGGTGTAAAGAATTCGTTTCAGAAAGAATCAAAAAACGTATATCGGGAGATATTGTTGATAAGGATAACAATATCTTAGGGAAGCACAGGGGGGTTTTTAACTACACCATAGGACAGCGCGGCGGTTTAGGTGTTTCTTTTAACCGCCCGTTATATGTTGTTGATTTAGATGGGAGGAAAAACAGGGTAGTAGTGGGAGGCAAAGAAGATTTAAAGTCAAAGAATCTGGCTGTCAGTAATCTTAACCGTTTATCCGGAAGTTTGTCCGGTAATCTTTCTGCTAAAATACGTTATGCCCATAAGCCGGCGTCCTGTAAGATTATAGAGGAGAAAGGCAAAGTGTCGGTGTTATTTGATGAGCCGCAGGAAAGCATAACTCCGGGGCAGTCTATTGTATTCTATGATAATGACATTGTTTTAGGCGGCGGAATTATAGAAAAGTTTGATGATGAATACAAAAGATAAGGCACTGTTAAAAGTTTTATGAAAAAGTATAGGCAAAATGATTGATTTTAAAGAAATTGTTTTTAAAAGATACAATAACCAAGATTACCAAATGATAAATCCCAAATCCAGATGGAAAAACTATTAATAGGGATGAAACAGAAAAACGTAAAGGAGGGTTAAGATGTTTTGTTTTCAATGTCAGGAAACTATCAAGAATTCAGGGTGTACAAAGGGAGGCGCGTGCGGGAAGAAAGAGGACACGGCGAATCTTCAGGATCTTTTGATTTATGTCTTGAAAGGTATTGCCTTGTCTGCGGAGAAAGAAAAGGAAAAGGGCGCGATTGATAAGAAAATAGGGTTATTTGCCGCTAAAGCTCTCTTCGCGACAATTACCAATACAAATTTCGACGATGAACGGATTATTGCCTTAATTCGTGAAGGGTTGATTCTCCGCGGCGAGATTAAAAAGAAGGCTGGGATTTCTTTAGGCGAAGGGCTTCATGATTCTCTTTTGTGGTATTCTGACGATGTTTCTGAATTCAAAAAGAAAGCGAAACAAGTAGGAGTGCTTTCTACAGAGGATGAAGATGTCCGTTCTTTGCGTGAACTGCTTATTATCGGGCTAAAAGGGTTATCTGCTTACACGGATCACGCCGCGGTTTTAGGGTTTGAAAAAAAAGAAATATATGAATTTATAATGGAAGCTTTAGCATCAACAACGAAAGACCTTTCAGTTGATGAAATGACAGGGCTTGTATTGAAGGCGGGTGAAATATCCGTTATGGCTATGGCTCTTTTAGATGAAGCTAATACTAAAACTTACGGTAATCCTGAAATAACGAAGGTTAATATAGGCGTAAGGACTCATCCCGGGATTCTTATATCCGGCCATGACCTTAAGGATATGGAAGAACTCTTAAAACAAACCGAAGGAACAGGGATTGATGTTTATACCCACGGAGAGATGCTTCCGGCGAATTATTATCCCGCTTTTAAAAAGTATAAACATTTTGCCGGAAATTATGGAGGGGCTTGGTGGAAACAGAATAAGGAGTTTGCCTCGTTTAACGGGCCGATATTGATGACAACAAACTGCATTACTCCGGTTCAGGATTCATATAAAGACAGGATTTTTACAACCGGTATGGCCGGATACTCCGGTGTTAAGCATATTCCCGGCAGGGATGACGGTAAGCCTAAAGATTTTTCCGAAATTATTGATTTGGCAAAGAAATGTCCGCCGCCTCAGGAAATTGAAACCGGAGAGATTGTCGGAGGATTTGCCCATAATCAGGTGATAGCTTTAGCGGATAAGGTTGTAGCTGCTGTTAAGTCGGGAGATATTAAGCGCTTTGTGGTAATGGCTGGATGCGATGGCAGGCATCCTTCAAGAGATTATTTTACCAAAGTAGCTCAGGGCCTGCCTAAGGATACGATTATTTTGACCGCCGGCTGTGCTAAGTACCGTTACAATAAATTAAAGCTTGGGGACATCGGAGGTATTCCCAGAGTCCTTGATGCCGGGCAGTGCAATGACTCATATTCATTAGCGGTTGTTGCCCTTAAGTTAAAGGAAGTTTTCGGGCTGGATGATATCAATAAACTGCCAATTTCTTTTGATATTGCCTGGTATGAGCAGAAAGCTGTAGCGGTATTGTTAGCGCTTCTTTTTTTAGGAGTAAAAGGTATTAGGCTTGGCCCTACCTTGCCGGCGTTTTTGTCTCCGAATGTTGTCAAGATATTGGTTGAAAAGTTCAATATTAAACCAATCAGCAGTGTAGAAGAGGATGTTCAATCAATAATGAAGGGCGAATAAAAATTGTCCGCGAATGTAACATTTCTGTTCGTAACGCTTTTGTTGCATTTGGGTAGGATAGCTTTATTTAGAGACTTCTAAGCTGAAAAAGAAACTTGACCTAATAGAAAGGATTATGGTTTCAGAGTTAAAAGCGGCTGCTGCCGCTGATATGTCAAAGGCCGGTTTTGGAAAAAGAGTTTGAAATATCAGAAATATTAAATACACTTGTTTAGTAGTTCTTGGAGGTCAGCCTGCTGAGGCTCCGTTAAGTTTATAGAAGAGAGGGAGG
>CAZSRG010000070.1:0-6708 GCA_964609315.1 uncultured Planctomycetia bacterium | reverse complement strand
TTGCATTAAACAGAGGTTGTACTAAAGAGTACACAGCATTTTCCCCTTAGGTAACTCCGGCCTTTTACCCTTATACCCTTGCGGGCACAGGCGGGCAAATAATGCTAACCGCATTATTTGGGTTAACCGGAAGAAGGAGAGGCTATTCCTATTGGCGAATGGCGAATGGCAAATAGCAAATAGCAAATAGTAAATAGCAAATAGTAAATAGCAATAATCCGGGATTACACTTCGGGAGAATAATCTACAAACCCTCCCGAAGTGTCTGAGGATATATTTGACAATGTATCAATTTGTCTTCTGTTTTCTGTCGTTTCACTTCAGAGGAGGGTAGTATGTTTACTAAACAATTGAGTTTGAAGGGAAGTTCTGCCTATGTTTTGAAAGATGTTTCTAAGGTCAGTTTGTTTGTTTTTCTCTTGAGTATATCGGCGCATGTCAGAGTTTATCTGCCTTATTCGCCTGTCCCGCTTACTTTTGAGACCTTGGTTTTATTTATAAGCCCTTTATTTCTCGGACGCATGGCTTTCTTTGCTGTTGGAGGATGGGTCCTTCTAGGGCTTTTCGGCATTCCTGTTTTTGCCGGAGGTAAAGGGTTTGTTTTTTTCCTGGGCCCGTCCGGCGGGTATGTCGTAGGCTTTTTATTTGCCGCTTTAGTTTTGCCCGGCTTTCTTTCAATCAGCAGGGGGTTTTTAAAGCAGACAGCTGTTTTGGCTGCTGCGAATGTCTTGATATATATTACCGGAGTTGCCGGGCTTATGCTGAGTTTAAAGATTTCTTTTGTCCAGTCGGTTATTATAGGGGTTGTTCCCTTTATTTACGGGGACATTTTAAAGATTGTCTTAGCTTCTTTAGCCTTAAAGACCGCTGCTTTTAAAAAGGGTAATCCCTTACGGGATAAGACATTTCCACGCGCTGGTGTATAATAATACCAACGCTCTAAAGTAATTCATAGGAAACCCCGTTAGAGCCAGACGCCGGCGGCGTTTTGTTTCTAACGGGGTAAAGGAAGAGTTTGTTATGCTTCGCCGTTGGTTTATTGCCGGATTAGCTGTAATAGTCCCCATTGTCCTCACGGGATATGTTATTTACGGGCTGTTTCAGTTTGCTGACGGTATTTTAGGCAAGTATATTAACCGCTATGTTTATTTGTATCTTGGTTACAGGATACCCGGTTTAGGCATATTTTTTTCTCTGGTTATCATTCTCTTAGTAGGATTTTTGGCATCCATCGCGGGGTTCCGGCTTTTCCGCTGGATGGAAGATATTTTTCTTAAGCTTCCTCTGATAGGCAAGATTTATGTTCCGATTAAGAAAATATTCAATTTCCTGTTTTCTCCGCAGACTTCCGGTTTCCGTAAAGTAGCCTTAATAGAGTATCCCCGCGAAGGGATTTATTGTTTGGGCTTTGTAACAAATAAAAGTTCAGGTGTTATTGATAAAAAATCCGGCAGGAAGATGGTGAATGTCTTTATTCCTTCTTCTCCTTCTCCTCTTACCGGGTTTGTAGTTATGGTTCCTGAAGAAGATATATCTTTTTTAGATATGACTATTAAAGAGGCAACCGGAATAATTGTTTCCGGAGGAATGGTTACACCCGGAAAATAAAAACTTATGCCGAAATACAGAATAGACGATACAGGAAGTTTTATAATTGAAGATTATAACCGGGCAAAAAGTTTTTCCAGCTTTCTTCCGGGGATATCGGGAAAGTACGGGTTCCCTCTCTGGTGTTTTTATGTAAACCGGGCTCAGGCTGTTGTTAGCTCTGGAGTGCAGGATAAAGACCATTCAATTCAGGAGTTTTACCCGGCGAATAAAGCCTATAATGAAGTTTTTGACAAAGGGTTCCGTACTTTCCTTAAGATTAGGGATAAGTTTTACGAACCGTTTTCTTATCCCCGCGGCGGAGATGTCCGTCAGGTTATGCGGGTCAATTCGGCGTTTTTGGAAATCAGGGAAGATAATCCTTTATTAGGGCTTAGTACTAAGGTTACATATTTTACCTTTCCTTCCGGCCCTTTTCCCGCTTTAATCCGCGATGTTGAAATAGCCAACAACAGCGGGAAGGATATCTCATTGACCCTGCTTGATGGAATGCCTCAGATTGTCCCTTATGGGATAAAACACAGGTTTTTAAAAGATTTATCCCGGACTTTAGAGGCCTGGATGGATGTGTCAATCAAGAATAATACGGCTTTTTACAAAGTGAGGGTTTTACCCGAAGATGTTGCCCTAACAGTTTATGTAAAGAAAAACAATTTTTACTTTTCTCTTCTATCCGAAAAAGGGAAAAATAAACTTATGCCTTTAATCGCGGACCCTGCCTGTGTTTTTCCTGAAGATGCCGGCTTATTTTATCCCGAGAAATTCATAAAAAACAGTTTTAAATATCCTAATAAACAGATTCTGTCGGGAAAATCCCCCTGCGCGTTCAGCTTTCTAAAAAGCCTTCTTAAAACCGGCTCTTCTTTAAGGTTTTATACTTTTATCGGTTCGTCCAAAGGAGATAAAGGTATCCCCAAATTTATATCGGGATTGACCACCCAATTGGTTGAGCGGAAGTTTGAGGAAAACAGAGAAATTATTGAACGGATTAAACATAAGTCTTTTATACATTCGTCTCTCCCTTTCCTCAACGGGTATGTCCAGCAGAGTTATTTGGATAATGTTTTAAGGGGCGGGTTCCCCGAAGATTTCCGGGATGGAGACAAGACGGCTTCGGTTTACCTTTATTCCCGAAAACACGGAGATTTGGAAAGGGACTATAACCACTTTAAATTTGAAAACAGCATTCTGTCAGCTGGTGAAGGTAATTTCAGGGACGTGAATCAAAACCGGAGATGCGATTTATTTTTTAACCCCTTTCTTCAGAGGAAAAATATCAGAACTTTTTTCAGCCTTCAGAGAGCTGACGGATATAATCCCTTAATTGTTAAACCGGAGAAATATATCTTTTCAAGCAAGAGCTTATTCCTGAGAGCCTTTAAGGGAGTAATTCCTTCCAGTTTGATAGAGGAGGCTTGGCTTCTTTGTTCTAAAGAGTTTTCTTTAAGCGGGGTTGCCGGTTGGTTAAACAGGAAAAAGATTAGTTTTAATATTATTGAGAAAGCTGTATACAGGATTTTATCTCAGGCGGTTGAAATTGAGTCCGCGGATTTCGGCGAAGGGTTTTGGATTGACCATTGGACTTATAATTTAGATTTGGTCCTTAATTACCTTTCGCTTTTTCCCGATGAAGAAGAACCCCTTCTTTTTGAGAATACTTATTCTTTTTATGACGATTCCTATAGAGTTTCTCCCCGGTCTGAAAGGTATTATTTGAAAGACGGCAGGGTTTTACAGGGGAAGGCTATCAGCTTCAGTAAGGACAAGAATTCGGAGATAAGCCTTAGAAAGAAATTCCGGCATAGGCTGAGGGTTAAAGGAACGGACAGGGTAGTTTATACCAATCTTATTGTGAAGATGCTGGTTTTAGTTCTCAATAAGACAGCTTCTCTCGACCCTTTTGGCAGGGGTATAGAAATGGAGGCGGGAAAACCCGGGTGGTGCGATGCTTTGAACGGCCTGCCGGCTCTTTTAGGGTCATCTTTATCTGAAACATGGGAATTAAAACGCCTATGCCTGTTCCTAAAGGAAAAATTAGGTAAATACCGCAGCAGACGGATAAAGATTGACCAAACGCTGTTTTCTTTCTCGGAGGAGTTAAATAAATTGCTGATAGAAAACAGAAAGCCGCGTAATAGTTTCAGGTTTTGGGATAGAGCTTCTTCAATTAAAGAAAACTACCGCGAAGATGCCTTTAACGGGTTCAGCGGGAAAGATAAATTGGTCGCTTTATCCGGTTTAGAAGAATTTGTAACCAGAGTTCTTAATAAAATAGATTACGGACTAAAAACCATTGATTATAGAAAAGGCCTGCCGTCTTATTTTATAAATGAAGTTATTAGGTTCAGAAAGTCTTCCTCGGGAAAAATTATCCCTCTAAAATTTAAACAGCGTTCTTTGCCTCTGTTTTTAGAAGGGTTTGTCCGGGCATTTAAAGTCCTTGATAAGGACACCTGCAGAAAGTTATACGGGTTTGTTAAGAAAAGCCGGCTGTATGACAAAAAACTTAAGATGTTCAGGCTTAACGAGTCCATAAACAAAGAATCTTTAGAGATAGGAAGAATCAAAGTCTTTAAGCCCGGATGGCTGGAGGATGAGTCAATCTGGATGCATATGGAGTATAAATTTTTATTAGCTTTGCTGGAAAAAAGCTTATACCGCGAGTTTTATGAGGAAATTAACCGCTGTTTTGTCTGTTTTCTAAATCCTGAAACTTACGGCCGGAGTATTTTTGAGAATTCGTCCTTTATTGTAAGTTCTTCTTATCCGGAGAAGCTTTTTTGGGGGAGAGGGTTTGTTTCCCGTCTATCCGGATCGACAGCAGAGTTAATGAATATAATGACTTTGGCTTCCGCGGGAAGGTCTCCTTTTAAGCTGGAAAAAGGCAGAGTCTATCTGGAATTTTCCCCCTTGCTTAAGGCGAGCCTGTTTACCAAAAAGGAAGAAAGAGTTTCTCTCTTTTTTGACGGAGTGAAAAAGAATAAGGTTATTCCTAAGAATTCTTTCTGTTTTAAATTCTTAAGCGATACTCTGGTTATTTACCGTAACCCTAAAAGAAAAGATACTTATTTGGACGGGATGAAGGTAAGCAGGATTAAGATAAGATACAAGAGCGGCGAAGAAAAGGAAATTTATTCTTCTAAGGTGTTTTCCCCGGATTCTTTAAGGATAAGAAACCGTGAGGCGGAAGTTATAGAAGCTTTTATCGGCTGATAGCGAATGGCGAAAGGCTAATGGCAAATAGCTCATAGCTCTTGGCAAAGAGCTAAAAGCAAATGACGAGATGAGCTTAACAATGGATAAATATAAAAAAGCATTACGCTCTGTTTTTGTTTTAGGCCTTATTTACCTTTTTTTGGTAAGTATAGAATTTATAGGTAAAGGAGCCGGTTTGTTAGGGGCAGGGTTTGCCCGGCATCTTATTTCTACGACTTCTGATCCCGTAATCGGCCTTTTTATAGGGATACTAGTTACTGTAGTGGTTCAATCATCCTCTTTGACTACTTCTTTAGTCGTAGCTCTTGTAGGAGGAGGGATAATGAATCTGCAGTGCGCCGTTCCTATAATTATGGGCGCTAATGTAGGGACAACTGTTACCAATGCGATAGTCTCTTTAGGGCATATAAGCTGGCGTAACGAGTTTAAGCGGGCGTTCGCCGCGGCTACAGTACATGACATATTTAACATCCTTACCTTAATTATTGTTTTTCCTTTGGAGCTGAAGTTTCACTACCTAACTAAAATTGCTTTGCTTCTCCAGCGGGTATTTGAAAATATCGGAGGGTTTCATTTTACCAGCCCTATTAAAGTGCTGCTCGCTCCGCCGATTAAATTCTTCAAGTTTTTCCTCCTGCAGGTTTTATCTTTAAGCGAAAAAATCAGCGGGTCGCTGATTATAATCCTTGGTTTACTTTTTCTTTTTATGTCTTTGATTATTCTGGTCAAGATTTTGAGAAAAATGTTTATAGGTGAGGCCGAGCTTTTGATTGATAAGTATATTTTCCGCACAAGCCTTCTGGCTATGTTTATAGGGTTTGTCATAACAGCTATAGTCCAGTCAAGTTCGCTTACTACTTCGGTAATAGTTCCCCTGGCCGCCGCCGGAATAGTGGGTCTTGAGCGGATTTTCCCTTATACTTTGGGGGCCAATGTGGGGACTACATTTACCGCTCTGTTAGCGAGTTTAGCTGTTTCCGGAGAAGGCAGGGCTGCCGCATTAGCCGCGGCATTAGCGCATCTATGTTTTAACCTTACCGGTATAGCTATTTTCTATCCTTTTAGGTTTATGCGCAGGATTCCTGTTTATTTGGCTGAAAAACTATCCGCGCAATGTGCTAAACGGAGGTATTTCGCCCTTATATTTGTTTTAACTGTTTTTGTTGTTATTCCTTTAACGGTAATTTTCTTGGAAAAAACAGTCTGGAGGTGATGCCGTATGTTTAAGGAGATTTTATCCCTTTGGAGACAGGAGTCTTTTCTGAACAAGATTATTGATGATTTTCGCAATATGCTCGAGCAGGCTGAGTTTATTTTTAACAAGGCCAATGAAGTTTGGTGGAAGGAAATCAAATCAGACCTTGTGCATGCTGAGATTTATTCCCGGGACAGGGAGGTCAATGAGAGCGAGCAGAATATCCGCAGGCGGCTGATTGAGCATCTGTCAATCAACCCCCGTAAAGATTTTCCCGCCTGCCTGGTGTTTATGAGCGTTATTAAAGATGCCGAGCGGATAGGAGATTACGGAAAGAATATTTTTGAGTTGAGCCAAATTCTGAAGGCGCCTTTAGAAGACGGGCTGGTAAAGAGCTTAAAAGATATAGAATTCCAGATTAAAGAGAACCTTTATAGAGTTCCTAAGGTTTTTCTTGAGGCTGATAAGGAAGGGGCTGTGTCTTTGATGCAGAAGCATGGTAAGATTGGCTCTGAATGTGAGAGTATTATCCGGTCAATGATTTCTTGCGACTTGCCGGTTGATAAAGCTGTGTGTTATACCCTGCTTCTCAGGTATTACAAGAGAATCAGCGCTCATATTGCTAATATAGCATCAAGTATCGTCAATCCTATTGAGAAGATAGATTTTGTGGTTGAAGGCCTTTTGTA
>CAZSRG010000069.1:0-6746 GCA_964609315.1 uncultured Planctomycetia bacterium | reverse complement strand
CAATTCGGCTATAGACTTTTTCTTCGAAAAAGTCTAAGTCTCATTGATTAAAAAGAGCAGACAAAATATACAGGGGCAGGTCGTGACCTGTCTGATATAAAAGATAAAATGACAAAAATATTAACCCGAAAATCACGGAATCATTTAAAAGAACACGATTATTCAAACAATGATTGGTCTTTCGCAATAATTTGTTCATATAATAAGTCAAATATATTTGGTGAACCCCGTTAGAGAACTTCATTCTTTAACGGTCCGCGGCGACGGTGGCTTTCTCTAACGGGGTGAATATAAAAATATTGTAGAGGCGGACATTGAAACAGAATGTCGAATGTCAAATGTGGAGACCTGACCCCGTTAATGACAAAAAGAAATATTTACAATCCTATCTTTCATGTTAAAATAAGCCTCAACAAAAACAAAAAGAGGCCTTTCCATTTTACTGTATGCGATTCAAGCCGTATCTAAAAGGGGTAACCGATATTTTTGCCCCCAGGCGCTGCCTGCTTTGCGGAAAAGCCTTGCTGAAAGGCGAATATTTTTGCGGCAAATGCCTGACTTTTGAAAAAAATTATCCTCCCTCATGCAGAAAATGCGGAAGGACAATTTCCCTTAAATCAGAGACAGGAGTATGCTCTTCCTGCAGAGGGAAGAAACGTTATTTTGACAGGATATACAGCCCTTTTTTATTTAAGCCGCCTTTATCGGATTTAATACACCTTTTCAAATATACAGGGCATGATTTCATCGGAGAAATATTAGCTGAAAAACTGTTTCAAGCCTTAACGTCCGGATACTACCTTGATTTCAGGCGCTATGACGGAATAACCTTTGTCCCTATACATAAACAGAAACTGAGAGAACGGGAATTCAACCAATCCTTCATCTTAGCTGAAAATATATCAAAACACAGCGGGATAAAAGCAGCTGACACTTTAGGGGTTAAGCGCCCTCTGAAATCTCAAACTAAGAAGAACTATACTGACAGGCAAAAGGCGGTAAAAGGCAATTTCTATTTTAAGCCCGGAGAAAGATATAAGCGCCTTATTCTGATTGATGATGTATTTACTACCGGCGCTACTGTATCTGAATGCGGCAGAGTGTTAAAAGAAAACTCGGTTGAAGAAGTGTTTGTTATAACTCTCTCCATTAAACCCGGCAGGACAGAAGCCGCCGGTTGACAAAGGCTTTCGTTAAAACTTAAAATATCTTTATGAAGATTATACGCGACTACTTTCTTAAAGAATTTTCGCAGAACTTTCTCTTCGCATTTTTAAGTATTACCTTTATTATGTTAGCAGGAAATATGGTAAAGATTTCGGATTTAGTTATCCGGAAAGGAGTTAACCCCCTGCTTGCCCTAAAGCTCTTTTCATATTTTATTCCCTACCTCTTAGAATTCAGCATCCCTCTCGCCTGCCTTTTAGGAGTACTTCTGTCTGTGGGCAGGATATCTTCCGACAACGAAATGATCGCCCTCAAAGTTTCCGGCATTGCTTTAAGCCGCATTCTTATGGTGTTTATCACCTTAGGATTATGCCTTTCTCTTTTTATGGTTATACTTAACGACCGGATAATCCCTCAGGCGAGTTTCTCTTCAAGAAAGATACTCAAAAAGATGAGTGAAGATAACCCCTTAGGTTTTATTGAGCCGGGAGTGTTTATAGACCAGTTTAAGAATTTCGTCCTTTTCACTCATGACGTCGATAGAAACATCCTTAAAAAAGTTTTTATATATGAGACAAAAGATAAATCATCATCAAACCTGATTTATGCCGATAAAGGAGAATTTGTCGTTGACGGGAATATCCTTAAGATAAAACTCCAGAACGGTTTTGTTGAAGGCCCGGCAATGAAATACCGTATTCAGTTTAAGACTCATTTTATGCACCTGCCCATTGATAAAAATAATACAAAAATTTCACGTAAGCCCAAAGACATGAGTATTAAAGAACTCGGCAGGCTGATTAAAACTTTTAAACAAGAGGGGAAAGACCCCATCCCTTTAGAAGTATCCCTGCAGAAAAAGTTAAGCTATTCTTTTTCCAGTATTGTCTTTATTCTTTTAGGATTCGGAATAGCCGGAGTAATCCGGCACAGAGAGAAATCTTTAAACTTCGGCCTCTGCTTTTTATCAGCATTGGGGTATTACCTCCTCTCTCTTGTAGGAGAAACTTTGGTATTTAAAGCCGGAGTCCCGGTTTTTTTAGGGATATGGTTTCCTAATTTAGTTTTTCTTTTGTTGGGAGGGTACCTCTCTTATAAAGTCTGCCAAAAATAATGAGAATCATTGACCGCTATATCGTAACAAAAGTCATCTTCTCTTACCTGCTTCTTGCGGCAAGTTTTCTGTCTCTATACATAATCATTGACCTCTTTTCTCACATCCAGGGCATATTGGAAAAACATCTTCAGTTCTCATACGTTTTAAAGTATTACCTTTTCTTTATGCCTCAGATATTTATAAGGGTATCTCCCCTTTCTTTTTTAATTTCAGCTCTCTATTTAATAGGGACACTCAACCGCAATAACGAAATCTTATCCCTCAGAGTTCAGGGAATAGGCATAGGCGCCATTGTCAGGATATTCGTTATCCCCGCTCTCCTGTTATCAGTTTTATCCTTATTTATTGAAGACTGGGTTATTCCTAAGACGGCAGGTTATTTAAAAGAGAATAAGCTTTCGCGTAACAGCATAAGTTTCTCTTTGGATAAAGTGGACAATTTTGCCTTTTATTCAAACGAAGGGTATATAATCTTTGCCAAAACTTTCAGCCCCAAAGAAGGCGCTATGGATGATGTAAATATCTTTGTGCACAGCCCTTCCGGAGAAATAAAGAAAGAAATAGCCGCTGAACAATTGTTTTACTCCGGCGGGAAATGGGAACTTAAGAACGCCTCGTCTTACCGCCTGGAGAAAAACAAACTTGTTCCCTCAAATACATATTTTAACAAAGAAGAACCTCTGTCTCTTTCAGAACCGCCGGACAGGCTTTTAGAAAGCTCCCGGTTAAGATGGCAGGAACTTTCCTTGAAAGACTTAAAAAAAGAAATATTTAAGTTTACAATCTGGAATACAAGCAAGATAGTTACCCTTCTTAATATTGAGTTTAACCGCAAGATTGCCCTGAGCTTCTCAACTTTATTTATCCTTTTAGGCGGCCTGCCTTTTGCTTTGATTATACGAAAACGCAGAGTCGGTCTTTCCAGCTTAGGCATTGCCGTAATAATGAGTTTTATATATTACTTCTTCTTTTCTATGAGTTCCTCTTTAGGCAAAGTGAATTTCTTCCCGCCATTTGTAGCCTGCTGGCTGCCGAATATCTTTTTCGGTATTTCGGGGATAATCGGGCTGGTTTCTTTAAACTAAACTTTTTTTAGCCTGAGTGTCCAGATACTTCCTAAAAGAAATGTTAGAAAGGCCGGTTAGAATCTCGTAGGGAATTGTTCCCGCTTTTTCAGCTAAGTCCTCAGCTAGTATATTACTCTTTCCCTCTCTGCCTATAAGAATTGCCTCATCTCCTAATTTTACTTTACCGGCAGAAGGGGTCAAATCAACCATCATATGGTCCATACAAACCCTTCCTACAACTTTATATTTTCTACCTTTAATAATAACTTCAGCCTTCCCGGAAAGGTTCCAGGGATATCCATAAGCGTATCCACAGGAAATTATCCCTATTTCAGTATCTCTTGAAGCCTTAAAAGTATTCCCGTAACTTACATACGCCCCTTTCATAATCTTTTTTAAGTAAACGACCCTGGCTTTTAAAGAGAGAACGGGTTTTAAGACAACATCAACTTTCTTACCCGGCTTTACTCCGTAAAGAATAATTCCTGTCCTTACCATATCAAAGTGGGCTTGGGGAAAATTAACCGCGCCTGAACTGTTGCAGATATGCCTTAAGGGAATATTTATACCTTTATCTCTTAACCGGCCTGTAAGCTTTATGAACTTTTTTATTTGAGATAAAGTATATGCCGGATTGGATTCAGCCGAAGAAAAGTGGGAATACAATCCTTCTACACAGATATTCTTAAAAGAAACAGCCTTCTCAATAAAAGAAACCGCTTTTTCAACAGGAATACCTAATCTTCCCATACCGGTATCCGTTTTTATATGGACAAGGGCTTTTCTCCCGGCTTGAAGAGAAGCTTTACCCAAAAGATTAAGCAGAGATTCTTCAGTAAGCGTAAACCTGACTTTATTCTTGACCAGTTCTTTAAGGCCCCGCGATGAAATTGTATTGCTTAATATTAGGATAGGAGTTTTAATCCTGTTGTTTATCAGCCTTTCAGCTTCAGAAGAGTTGTTAACCCCTAAGAAATCTACCCTCTTCTTTTCTAAGAATTTCGCGGCCGGCAAAAACCCTAACCCGTAAGCATTCTGCTTTATCACCGCCATAACCTTAACCGCGGGATTAACCAGGCCGCGAACCTTGTTAAGATTATAACCCAGGTTATCAAGATTTATTTCTAACCAGACATTCTCATCCATAGATCTTCCTTCTTAAAACATAAGACAGAAAACAGATTGACACATTGTTAAATTGTTAAATCGTTAAATTGTCAAATATATCCTTACGTTTCCCTTCGCTATTGTTTCCTCGGCCTTATCTGGCAGTTATCAGGATGCAGGTAAAGAGGCTCCAGATTGTTAGGTTTTGTGAATTCTTTGTTGAAATACTTTTTCCCCGCGAAAGGCATTAAACCACCGGCATCAGGAAAAACAGTATTTTCAGAGATTACGGCTTCAGGATAGATTTTTTTTATCTCATCCTTAAACTTTACACTTTCTCCCGTAAAGACGCATCTTTTACCACAATGTCTTTTCAAAAACTTCTCTATCTTTTCCAACCTGACCGGTGTTTTAACAAAAGCCCTTTCCTGCCTATATCTATATACAGCGCCGTAGATTAACTCCCGTTTCGCGTCAAAAATCACAGCGGTATCTTTGCCCTGAAAAGAACAGCTTTTTGTTAAAGAGAGAAAACTGGGCAGGCTGATAAGAGGTATCCCTAAAGCTGAATTGATTCCTTTTGCCGCGCTGCAGGCAATCCTTAACCCGGTAAAAGAACCCGGCCCGATACCTACCGCGAGAGCGTCTAAATTCCTAATTTTGACTTTGCCTAAAGACAGGAGATAATCTATAGCGGCAATAAGGTTCTTATTGGTATCTGAAAAGGAAACTTTCAATTCCCTCAATCTGTTTCCGGAAATTAAAGCTAAGCTTAACACAGGAGATGAATTCTCTATAACCAGAATCTTCGCCTCTGCTTCCAAATTAGCAGATTCTTTCTTCCTTATCATAATTCTTTCCCTGCTTTTCTTAACCTCATCTCTAATTCTCTTGAAGAAGCGGTTATGACTATTTCCCTAAAGGTTAAAGATAAATATTTAATCCCAATGCTGAAATAGCCGCCCCGAAGGCTAATTCTATCAGCCCACTCAATTAATACCAGCCCTTTCTTCTCAAATATTTCAGTAAAGACTTCATCGGGTATTTGATTGGGTTCTAAACGGTAGAGGTCAATATGCACGACCGGAATTTCGCCCGGATATTCCCGCATAATAATAAAGGAACTGCTTTTTACTTCCCTGGGATTAACCTTAAAATAACCGGCTATATTCTTTATCATAAGAGTTTTTCCCGAACCCAATTCCCCGCTGAAAAGGACAATATCCCCTTTTTCTAAAATAGAAGAGAACTTTTTTGCCGCTCTTGCCGTCTGGCCGGGATTCTTTGTTGTGATTTTTATCATAACGGCATATGCCCCCTATGTTTTAGACGCGCTGATTTTCCTGACGCCCGTTCAAGAGTTATTATATTTGATTTCCCCTCTTTAATTAACCCTATAAACCGAAATCCCGCTTTTTCAATCTTGTCTTTATGTTTTAAGGGCGCGGTAAAAAGAAGTTCGTAATCCTCTCCATCATATAAGGCATTTTTTAATTCCGCCCCTAAAGTTAAAGGAATTTTATTCTCAAAGATGACCGCGCTTTTAGAGCTTTCTTTAATCAGCCGGTACAAGTCCAAAGTCAGGCTGTCGGAAATATCAATCATAGAGTTAATCTTAAAATGTTTCTTTAAATATAAAGCTTCTTTTATCCGGGGAGTAAAAGAAAGGTGTTTACCTGTTTTATACGAACATCCCAATTTCCCGGAAACAAATATCCCGTCCTGACTGCAGGCTCCTCTTCTGGAAATATATCTTCCCGAAATTTCACCTATACACCAAACATCAATAAAAATCTTATCTGAAACGCTTGTATCTCCTCCCACCAGGCTTATTTTAAACCTGCGGGTTAACTTTTCTATCCCTTTAAGGATATCCTTTATTTTGCCGGTATGTTTTTTTGGAAGGGATAACGATACCCCGATATATCTTGGGACTCCGGCCATAGCCGCTATATCGCTCAAAGTTCTTGCCGCGGCTTTATACCCTAAATCCTCAAAGCGCGCTCCGGACCGGACAAAATGAACACCCTCAATGAGCATATCTCCGCAGAAAAGAATCTTTTTCCGGGTTAACTCAATAACAGCGGAATCATCCCCAGGCCCGAGAATAACATTTCTATCCTGAGTCAAAGATTTAAGTTTTTTTAAAAGTTTAAATTCGTCCATCTACTACCCAGAGGTTCTAATTCAGCCCTTACCCTTCGTATTACAAATAGATACCGTCATATTCGCAGAAAGATATTATAGCAGAAGAAAAAGAATTTGTGGAGAAGTATAAATTGCCGCTT
>CAZSRG010000068.1:0-6760 GCA_964609315.1 uncultured Planctomycetia bacterium | reverse complement strand
TGGGACGTCGAACGTCCCACATCTAACTCCTGACTTTGACACCATTTTATAACACATTAAGGTTCAGTTAGCTGCAAATGTAGTTTCCAAGGCACTACATTAAGCTTGTTTTGAAAAGTCTATAAAATCAATGCTTTTCTATTGTAATTTTTCAAAAAGTGTCAAACTCGGAATATATACTACCGCGCTGTTTGCAGCATTTTTTCCAAAAATGTGTTTTCTCTCAACTTTCTTCTCCTTCCCTCTCCCTAAACTTTACTCCAATCTAAGATTTAGAAGCCTATCAACCATTAAACAACATCCACACATAGAGACGCTATAGCGTGTTTATGTGTGGTTATGAAAACAGAAAAAATCTGCGGATGACTATATGATTATTCAGAAACAGAGAAACAGCAAGTAAGAAATGAAAACTGTCCGGACAGGTATTTTATGAATAAAACTTCCGACTTATGAAGCTATGCTTTCCTATGCCGCAAAAACTGTTCTGAGACAAACTTCCACACTATAAGTCAATAAGTATCAGGAAATTATTCTAAACCATATCCCATATGTTCATCTCTCATCCCTGTTTCTGACTTCTGACCTCTGATTTCTGACCTCTATCCTCTGTGGACAGTGAACTGTAAACAGTAGGCTACGTGCGGGGATACCTTTTTGCCCGGGGATGGGCTTTATCATACACCCTCTTTAAATTATCAACGGTGAGATGGGTATATATCTGAGTCGTGGTGATATTGGAATGGCCCAAA
Source organism: uncultured Planctomycetia bacterium (assembly GCA_964609315.1). Classification (GTDB taxonomy): domain Bacteria; phylum Omnitrophota; class Gorgyraeia; order Duberdicusellales; family Duberdicusellaceae; genus CAZSRG01. The sequence continues at coordinate 6,008 of CAZSRG010000068.1, read as the reverse complement.
AGTTCCTGGACACTTCTTAAATCCGCTCCGCGGTTTAAAATATGCGTGGCAAAAGAATGGCGAAAGACATGAGGCGAGACTTTTTCTTTCAAAGCTATAAGCTTAGCCCGTTTGTTAATGGCTTTTCTTATACCCACCGCCGATATGCGTCGACCGAAACGGTTTAGGAATAACGCTTTATTATTAAACCTGCGCTGTTCAATATATTTCTTAAAAATCCTTTCAGCAGGCTTGCCTACAGGCAGAATACGCTCTTTCTTGCCTTTCCCTCTTACCTTAATAATACCGGACAACAAGTCTACATCCTCTAAGTTCAACCCTATAAGCTCGGAAATCCTCATACCCGAAGAATAGAGAATCTCTAAAACAGTCTTATCCCTTATTTCCAAATCCTTTGATTCAGGAAGATTATCTAAAAACCTCTTTACCTCCTCTTCGGTAAGAAACTTAGGCAGGAGTTTATCCAGTTTCGGATAGGGTATGCTTAATGCCGGGTTTGCTCTAATAAACCCTTCTTTAAGCAAAAACTTAAAGAAGCTTTTCAGAGTGGATATCTTTCGGGAAACAGTCCTTTTGCTCAAACTTTTAGAATTAAGGTTTGCTAAAAATTTCCTGAAGATAAAATAGTCAAGCTTATCCAAGGGTTTATTTACAAAAGGCAAGAAGTCCAGAAGATCGCGTTTGTAATTTATCAGGGTATACTTAGAATAATTTTTCTCAATCTCCAAATAATCAAGAAATTTCTCTATATACCTGTGAAAATCAAGCATAATATTATATAGAATTTGCCCAAAATATTATAATAATCAAGATACAAGTTACAATAATCAAACAATAACCAATAACTAAATTCAAATAACCAAAGGATACGAAATGATTGTTTAGTTTGGTTATTGGTAATTGAATATTGGAACTTGTTTGTGTCCCGCCTGTGCCCGTTAGGGTATAAGGGTATTTCTTGGTAATTGGTTATTAAAAAATAGTTTGCGACTTGGTTATTGGTTACTTTCACTTTTTCTCCGGGAGATTAGAAGACGTATACCTGCACTTAGGAAAGTTAGAACAGCCGTAAAACCTCTGGCCTTTTCTATTCCTTCTCTCAACCAGCCGGCCGGTTTTGCACTCAGGACAGGCAACCCCTGTATCTACAGACTCGGAATATTTACATTTAGGATAGTTGGAACAGCTTAGAAATCTACCTTTTCTGGACCAGCGGAATACCATCTCAGCTCCGCATTTCTCGCATTTCTTGCCGGCTGACTCTAAATGCTTTTCAGAGTTAGATTCAGCTCTGTCCATATCACTCTTCAACTTAGGAAGAAACTCTTCAAGAACTCTTTTCCAGGAAATATCTCCTTTCTCGACATAGTCAAGTTCCTGCTCCATTTTAGCCGTGAAATTCTCGTCTAATATATCTGAAAAAAACTTTATCAGCAAGTCAATAACAACTATGCCCAAATCCGTAGGCCAAAAACTTCCTCTCTCTCTACGTAAATAGTTACGCGATATAAGAGTATAAATGGTAGGAGCATAGGTAGAAGGCCGGCCTATACCTTTCTCCTCCATCAGCTTTATCAAAGAAGCATCATTGAAACGAGGAGGCGGATTAGTGGTTTTTTCCTCTATCTTAATATCCACACACTTTACATTATCTCCCTGCCTAATATCAGGCAGTTCTTCTTCTTTAATCTTCTCAGGATAAACTTTCAGGAACCCGTCAAAAATCAGCTTTACTCCCATAACCGTAAATTCATAACCTTCTTTTGACAAAGATATCTTTGTATTCTTAAACTCCGCTTCCCTCATAAAAGAGGCTAAAAACCTTTTCCACACCAATTCATAAAGGGCAAACTCGTCTTTTGAAAGAAAACCCTGAATATCATTAGGAACAATCCCCGCGTTTACAGGCCTTATTGCCTCATGCGCGCCTTGAATAATCCCTTTGGACTTAAACCTATATTCCTTCCCGGATAAATAATTATTTCCAAATATCCGGGCGATGAAATCTTTGGCTTCTGCCTTAGCCTGGCCGCTTATATTAAAAGAATCCGTGCGCATATAGGTAATAAGCCCGGTCATCTCCTTCCCTGACAGCTCAATTCCTTCATAAAGCCTTTGGGCTATTACCATGGTTTTTGATGAAGAGAAATGCAGATTTTGGTAAGACTCCTGCTGTAAAGAAGAAGTAATAAATGGAGGAGATGGCCTTCGTAAAGAAGACCTTGCTGATACAGCTTCAACCAAAACATCTTCGTTCAAAACCAGTTTCCTTATCTCTTCCGCTTCTTTCAATGAATTTATTTCAATCTTTTTGCCCTTATATTTTACCAGACGGGCTTTAAATCTAAGGCCGCCTTTCTCAAAGAAAGCGTCCAAAGTGTAGTATTTACGGGAAACAAATTCCTTAATCTCCTTTTCTCTATCCACAATAAATTTCAAAGCTACTGACTGCACCCTGCCGGCAGAAAGCCCGCGGCAAATCCTCTTCCAGAGAAAAGGAGACAGGAAATAACCTACGATCCTGTCTAAAAGGCGGCGGGACTGCTGGGCATTAACTTTATTCAAATTCAAATCAGATTCATTGGAAAATGCCTCTTTAATCGCGGGCTTGGTAATTTCATGAAAAACCACTCTTACGCATTCTTTCTTCTCTTTGCCCGAAACTAAATTTTTGATATGCCAGCTTATAGCTTCCCCCTCACGGTCAGGGTCAGTAGCCAAATAGACCTTAACAGCTTTCTCAGCTTCTTTTTTTATCTGACGGGCAATTTTCTCTTTTCCTTTAATAATCTTATACTGCGGAATAAACCCTTTCTCTAATTCAATGCCTAATTTATTCTTAGGCAAATCTACAATATGGCCCATTGAAGACAATATTTTATACTTTTCGCCTAAGAAACGCTTGATAGTTTTTGCCTTCGCAGGTGATTCCACTATGACCAGGAAATCCTGACTGCCTGAACTCATATTCTCACATACACCTTTCCCTGAACTTCTTTTACCAGCTTCTTGACCTGCAATTCCAAAAGCAGGCGGTAAAGCTCAGAAAATTCTAAACCGCTGTCTTTTCTTAAACTCTCAATATTGACTCCATCGCCGGCAATAAGCCCATAAAGACGGGTTTCTTCACCGCTTAAAGGAATTTTTTTGTCTTTAACTCTCTGCTGAACATCTATATTCAGCTCTTCCAGGATATCAGATATCTCTTCAACCAATTTTGCCCCCTGTTTAATAAGAGAATTACCCCCTTTGCTTAAAGGAGAATCTATCCTCCCCGGCAGGGCAAAAACATCTCTGCCCTCATCAATAGCAATATGGGCTGTTATCAAAGCCCCGCTTCTCTGCGCCGCTTCAACGACCAAAACTCCCAGGCATAGGCCGCATATTATCCTGTTTCTTCTGGGAAAGTTCTCTTTAAAAGGAGGAGTTCTTAAAGGAAACTCTGATACCACACAACCCTTATCAGAAATCTCTTCCGCTAATTTATTATTCTCTTTAGGGTAAATATTGAGAATCCCGCTGCCCAATACTCCGGCAGTGAGCCCTTTGGCTTCCAAAGCCCCTTTATGGGCATAACTGTCAATACCCCGGGCTAATCCTGAAATTATTACTAAACCTAAAGAAGCAAGTTCAAAGGCAAATTTCCGTGAAGAGTTTAAGCCGTAAAATGACGCCCTCCTTGACCCGACTATGGCAAAACATTTCTCCCTCAATATATTCTTATTTCCCTTAACATATAGAACAGGCGGCGGAGAATAACATTCTTTCAGCAAAGGAGGATACTCAGGATCAAGTATAGTTAAGACATCAATTTTATAACGTTCAATCAGGCCAAGCTCTTCAGAAAACTCTTTTGACCCGCGTTTAGCAATAATCTTTTGAGAAAGCCCGTCCCCAAAGACAGGCTTTAACCTGTTATAATCAGCAGTAAAGACAGAAACAGCCTTATCTAAAGCCGTCAATGCCTCCTTAATTCTTACCGGGCCTAAACCCTCAACCATATTAAGAAGAACCAAAGCTTCCTTCTCAGTCATGATTCGAACCTTAAACATTCAACAAACACTATCAAAACTATTCACCCTCTATATACTTAAAAACTCTAAACTCTAAATCCTAAATTCTAAATAAACTCGAAATTCAAATGTTCAAATGTTCAAAACAACAAACTTCTTTTTAATAAGTTATGAAGAACGTTTTGAATTTTAATCATTTTGATTTTGGATTTGTTTAGAGTTTAGAGTTTAGGATTTAGGATTTACGATATCTATATATGTTCAATAGTTATCCTCTACCCACTCTGCTATCCTGTCCGCAGTTTCTTCAATTGTTAAAGAAGAAGTATCTATATGCCTTTTTATCCTGTTGTAAAACTCTTTCCTCGCGTTAAGAAGTTTCTCAATTTCTTTCTTAGGATTACTCACGTTCAAAAGCGGCCTATGTTCGGATTTCCTAATCCTTCCATAAACGGCCTCCGGCTCAGCATCCAAACATACGGTCAGGCCGTTCTTCTCTAAAAAATCAACGTTGCCCGGCCTAATTACAATACCTCCTCCGCAGGCAACGACTAATTTTTCTTTGCCCCCTGTTTCTTTCAGTGCCGTGCTTTCCAAATCCCGGAAATAAGCCTCGCCTTTTTTAGCAAAGATATCAACAATTTTTATACCTTCCTTCCCCTCTATCAAATCATCTAAGTCAACAAACTTAAAATTCAGTTTGCCGGCCAAAACTCTGCCTACAGTTGTCTTACCTGTCCCCATAAACCCTACGAGGTAAATATTCTTCATAACTGCGTAAGAAGAAAAGCTTTAGTATTTAATGCCCTTCAGGTAATTTTTATAGTTAAGCTTTATCCGGGCGAGAGTATCTGAAGAGAACTTCTCTAAGAAAGCGTCCGCTAAGACAAATGCCGTCATGCTTTCAGCCACTACTCCACAAGCAGTAACAGCTGTTGTATCCGACCTTATAACCGGAGCTTTAGCTTTCTTACCGGTTAAGAAATCTACAGAATCTAAAGAGTGCCTTAGAGTAGATATAGGTTTCATAGCTATCCGCAAAGTAATAGGCTGGCCTGAAGAAATTCCTCCAAGTATCCCCCCTGAATTATTTGTTTTGAAATAAAAACCTTTGCCCTTTTTATAATAAATACCATCATGAGATTTTCTGCCTGACATTACGGCATACTCAAACCCCCGGCCTATTTCCACACCCTTAACCGCGGGTATTGACATCAAAGCAAAAGACAGCTTAGCGCTAAGTCTTTTATCCCAATGCATAAAACTCCCCAGGCCGGGAGGAACACCCTCAACTGTAATATCAACTAATCCACCTAAAGTATCCCCTTCCCTTTCTGCTGATTTTATCTCATTCATCATCAACTTTTCTTTCTTCCTGTCAACACAGCCCAATGAAGACCCCTTTAAGGCCTGCTTAATCTCCTTTATACTCATATCCTTCCTGGGACAGGAAACCTTACCCAATCCGGCAACAGAGCTTATAATATCTATATCAAAAATATTCAACAGCTGTTTACAAAAAGCGCCTATAACAACCCTGCAGGCTGTTTCCCTGGCCGATGCCCTTTCTAAAATATTCCTTACATCTTTTACTTCATATTTAAGCACTCCCGCAAAGTCGGCATGAGCAGGACGGGGAATATTTAGAACTTCCAAGGTGTCTTTAGAAAACGTGTTTATAGTATTATCTTTATTCTCTATGTAGAAAGATATCGGGCTTCCTAATGTTTTAGAATCACGCAGTCCTGAAACAATCCGGGCTTTATCCTTTTCTATACCCATCCTTTTTCCCCGGCCGAAACCCGACTGCCTTCTGGACAATTCTCCGTCTATAAACTCCCGGGAGATTTTTACCCCTTCAGGAAAACCTTCAAGAATACCGGATAATGCCCGGCCGTGAGATTCACCGGCAGTAAGAAATCTAAGCATATTAATCTCCTAAATGAGGCCGCAACTTATGGAATCCGAAGGATGACATAAGCTGCATGGCCGAAT
>CAZSRG010000067.1:0-6839 GCA_964609315.1 uncultured Planctomycetia bacterium | reverse complement strand
GAAAATATGGGGTCGGCCCTATACCCTTGCGGGCACAGGTACCCTCACGGGCACAGGTACCCTCGCGGGCACAGGCAGGCAAATAAATGCTAACCGCATTATTTGGATTAAGTAGAAGGGGAAGGTTCCGGAGAGGATTCGGAAAACTTTACCGAAACAATTTTTGAAATACCGGATTCCTGCATAGTTACCCCATACATAACATCAGCCTGGCTTATAGTCTTTTTATTATGGCTCATAGCTATAAACTGGGATTTTTGGGCAAATTCAGAAAGAAGATGCGAGAACCTGTCAATATTGGTTTCGTCTAAAGGGGCGTCTATCTCGTCAAGGATACAAAGAGGCGAAGGTTTAATCCGGAAAATAGCAAAGATTAAAGCCATAGCGGTTAAGGATTTTTCTCCGCCGGACAAGAGGTTTACACTCTGAAGTTTCTTCCCCTGCGGCTGGACAACTATATCTATACCTGACTCCAAAACGTTGTTTTCATCCAGCATAAATATTTCGGCCCTTCCTCCGCCGAAAAGGAAACGGTACAATTTCTTAAATTCTTCCCTGATACTGTTAAAAACATCTAAAAACATCTGGCGGGAAGTGCGGTTGATTTTGGCAATGGCTTTTTTTAAAGCATCTTTTGAATCCAGTAAATCTTTCCTCTGGCTGTCAAGAAACTCGTAACGTTCGTTTAATTCTTTATACTCGCCAATCGCTGAAAGGTTTACACTGCCTAAATATTTAATTCTCCGTTGAAGGTCTTCTTCCTGAGAAAACAATTTGGATAACGGTTCCTCAATCTTTTCCTCTTTTACGGACTCAATATCCAAATCAACGCCGTATAACTGTTTCACATCGGTAACAATCTTGCTTTCCTCAAACTCTAAGTTCCGCATATCCAGTTTCTTGTCATAAACTTGCTTCCTTACTTCCTCAAGCTTTAAGGACAAGGCCTTAATATTTTCAGAAACAGCCCTGCTTTCCGCGTTTAACTCTTTTTCTTTATCCGCCAGTAAAGCAGATTCCTTCTTAAACTGTTCAACTGCCTTGGATTTAACTTCTATCTCTGAAACAAAGTTGTCATTTTCTCCTGTCCTCAGAGTTATCTTGCTCTGAAGCTCAAGACTTTCAGCCTCTAAGCTCTCAAGCTGTTTAACCGCGGTATCTAAATCCCGGGAGAATATGTCCAAAGTTTCAGCTCTGTTCTTTTTCTCCTCCTCTAAAGAAGAAAGCAAAGTCTTTAACTTGGCTATATTTATTTCTAATTCCTTGACCGAAGATTCCCCTTCTCTTATCTTATCTTCGGAAGCTTTGATAGCTTCTTTTACTAAACTTATTTCCGAATCCTTGCCTGAAAGTTCTTCTTTAAACCGGGATTCTTTCTCTCTTAAAGAGGCTATCTCTTCCCCCGCTTCTTTGAATTCCAGCTTTATCAATTCCCTTTCTTCCTTCAGCCGGGTTAAGTTCTCTTTATAGCTATTTTCTGTTTCTTTGAGTCTCAACAAACCCCGTTCTTTATCCTGAAGAGATTTATCAATTTCGTCTTTGTCCTGCTGGGTAGATAAAGACTTCTCCTGAAACTCTGATATTTGCGTATTTAAAGAATCTATCTCTTCTTTAAGCTTTTTAATTTTATCTTCAATCCGGCCTACCCCCTGAGAGATTACTTTTGCTTTAGTCTTAATTCTAAAAGAACTGAGTTTCTCGTCTCTCTCTAAAGATTTATCAATTTTAGCTACTATTACCGAAGGTATTTCTGTCATTTCCTTCTCTAAAAGGATAGTAACATCCCCTGTATCAGGAAAACTTTCATATTTTGTTTTTAAATCTTTCATGAACTCTAACTGAGAAGACAAAGACAGCAGTTCTTTCTCTTTCTCATCTTTGTCAGCCGAAAGTTTCTCCTTAGACTGACGGATATTTTCAATTGAAGAAGAAACCTCGCTTTTCCTGTTCTCTAATTCGGTTTTCTCTGACTCAATCGTTTCTATATCCTGCTTCAGTTTAGAATACCTTTCTTCATAATCTCCTAATTCAGAGTCAGATTTGGATATCTCCAAAAGCAAACGTTTCTTCCTCGTCAGAAAAGTGTTCAGCCGGCTCTGGAGGTCAATTAAACTGTTGGACATCACCACCCGCTTTTCTTCTAACTCCAGTATTTTCCGGTTATTTTCCTTTATCAGTTTAAGGTTATCCCTAATCTCTGCCGACTTTTGTTCTATCAATTCGGTGCTGGATTTAATATCGTTTCCGCTGTTTATATAATTAGTATCTATAATCTCCCGCTCTTTCTCTATCTGGATAATCCTTTCTTTCTGTTCAACAATCCGCTGAGAATATATAGCCGTGTTGCTCTTAATACTGCTTATCCTGTCCTGGAAGTCTATAATCCTCTGTTTATTAACTTCTATCTGGTGAGTAAGATTGTTAATCTCCGACTCTGAAGAAAAAACTTTTGCCGAAGCCTCCTCCTGCCGGCCCCTTAACTGCTCAAGATTAAGGGTTATTTCTTCCAACCCTGCCTGTTTCTTCCTGATTTCTTCCTGCTTTTCTTCTTCTCTGGCAGAGAAAGATTTCAACTCCTTCTCCAAAGCCTGCTTTTTTAGATCCAATTCCTGTAATTTCAACCCCGATATTTTCTTCTCAATCTCCCTGAGTTCTCCCTGAACCTGCTGGTAACGCTCAGCTCGCTGAACCTGGCGGTGAAGAGAATCCCTCTGGCGCTTAACTTCGTTAATGATATCTTCTAACCTGACAAGGTTATTATCAGTATCTTCTAACTTCCTGAGGACTTCGCGTTTTCTTTCTTTAAACTTCAATATCCCCGCGGCTTCGTCAAAAATTATTCTTTTCTGTTCAGGTTTAGCCGTCAGCATGTGTTCTATCGTCCCTTGAGCTACAAAAGAATAGCTCCCCTCTCCTAACCCTACCGAGAGAAGGATATCCTGTATGTCTTTAAGCCTGACTAAACTCCGGTTCAGGTAATACTCGCTTTCGCCTGACCGGAAAAGTTTTCTGCTTATGCTTACTTCTTCAAACCCAATATCAAAAGCGCGGTTCTGGTTAGAAAAATTCAGGGTTACTTCCGCGTAATTCAGAGGAGGCTCCTTCTCTGTCCCGTTGAAGATTATATCCTCCATCTTATTTCCCCTAAGAGACTTAGGGCTTTGTTCGCCTAACCCCCAGCGGATAGCATCTAAAACATTACTTTTGCCGCATCCGTTAGGACCGACAATAACAGTGATACCATGCTCAAACTTTAATATGGTTTTTCTCGCGAAAGATTTAAAACCGTAGATTTCTACTGATTTGAGATACATAAAATAAGCATTAAAAGCCTTAAATATTCCGGCTTCTGTTTTTAAAGGAAGGATTGTTAAACTTCATTTCTTTGGCGGAGCTTCTTTATAAATAAGGGTACAATTTCAAAAACATCACCTACTATGCCTAAGTCCGCGACCTTGAATATCGGAGCATCAGGGTCTTTGTTTATGGCGACAATTGTTTTTGAAGACTGCATCCCGACTAAATGCTGTATTTGCCCGGAAATACCGCAGGCAATATACAGTTTAGGGCATACTGTCCTTCCGGTCTGGCCAACCTGATGAGAATATGGAATCCACCCCGCGTCAACCACGGCTCTTGAAGACCCGACTGCCCCGCCTAAAACTTCAGCTAATTCTCGTAACATTCCAAAGTTTTCAGGCCCGGCTAATCCTCTGCCTCCGGAAACTATGATATCCGCTTCAGCTAAGTTGACTGTTTGTCCGGACTCTTTTATAAAATCCACAAATTTTATCCGCGGGTCTGCTAAAATTTCGTCTATATCTTCGGTTATGATACTTCCTTTGCGTAAAGGGTCGGGTTTAGCTTCCGGCATGACTTTCTGTCTTACCGTCGCCATCTGAGGGCGGTAATTAGGCGATATTATCTGAGCCATAATGTTCCCGCCAAAAGCCGGGCGGGTCTGAATAAGGATCTTCTTTTCTTTGTCAATATCTAAGCCCGTACAATCCGCGGTTAAACCGGTATAAATATTTACCGCGATACGGGAAACCAAAGACCTGCCGCAGGAAGTAGCCCCGGCAAGAAAAATCTCCGGTTTATGTTTTCTAATAAGATGGACAATCGCCCGGGTATAATTCTCTGCTATATAATTCTTTAAAGGCTCCTTATCAACAACGAAAACTTTATCCGCGCCTCTATAAATAAGCTCTTTAGCCTTATCTTTAATTCCCCAGCCTAACAAAACAGCCCCTACATAAGTATTTAAATCATCGGCCAATTCCTTAGCTTTTCCTAAGAGCTCAAAAGCGACAGAGCTTATTTCTCCGTCTCTCTGTTCGGCAAAAACCCATACTCCTTTATATTCCGAGAAATCTTTTTTAAGCGAAGCCTCCGGCTTGACAATCAGAATAGCGTCAAACTTACACGCGGACTGACAAGCCCCGCAAAGAGTACACTTATCTGAATCTATAACCGCTAATTTATCTTTTAGAGATATCGCCCCGAAAGGACACACTTTCAAACACACACCGCATCCTATACACTTATCTTTTATAACCTTAATCCCGCTCATAAAATAGTTTTTAACTCCTTAACTAATTCAGGGACTATCTCCGAAGCTTCTCCGGCCAAAATTCTGCCGCCGGTTTTGGAAGGAGGAGTAAAAATCTTTACCACCTGAGTAGGAGAACCCTTGAGCCCGATATCTTCTTCTTTTATTCCTAACTCTTTATTTCCCCAAACAGAAATTTCCTGCTTTCTCGCCCGCATCTTTCCTCTTAAAGAAGGAAGGCGGGGTTCGTTTATCTCTTTAACCACGGTTATCAATGCCGGAAGCTTTAGTTCTATTATCTCGCACCCGTCTTCAACCAGCCTTTCAACTACCATTATCTTAGGAGATGTATCCATATGAATAGTATCTATTCTCCTTACATAGGTAGCCTGGGGCAAATCTAAATGCGCCGCTATCCCCGGCCCTACCTGAGCGGTATCTCCGTCAGAAGCCTGTTTGCCGCAGATAACCAGATTATACCCGCCCAACTTTTCCAGAGCTTTTGATAAAACCAAGCTTGTGCTCCAGGTATCGGATCCGGCAAAAGCGCGGCTGGATAAATGGACAGCTTCATCTATACCCATTGACAAAGCTTCCCTTAAAGCGGATTCAGTCTGAGGCGGGCCCATAGAAATAACCGTTGTTTTCCCTCCAAACTTTTCCTTAATCCTTACAGCTTCTTCCAAAGCGTACATATCAAAAGGGTTGATGACAGATTCCACACCTTCCCTGATAAGAGTATTGGTTTCAGGATCGATCCGGACATCAGTAGTATCAGGAACCTGTTTTATACAAACGACTATATTCATATTATTTAGCGAATTTCTTGATTAAATTCAGGGCAATAATGCTTTTCTGAATCTGGTTCGTCCCCTCATAAATCTGGGTTATCTTAGCATCACGCATAAATTTTTCAACAGGGTAATCCTTCATATAACCGTACCCTCCGAAAATCTGAATAGCATCAGTAGCTACTTCCATGGCAATATCTGAAGCAAACAGCTTTGCTTGGGCAGACGCGCCGGCGATATCTTTCTCTTTTCTGTCAACCGCCATGGCAACAGAATAAACCAGGCTCCGGGCAGCTTCAACCTTTGTTGACATATCCGCCAACATCCACTGGATACCCTGAAAAGAAGATATCTTCCGGCCGAACTGTTCACGCTGATGGGCATAAGCCACGGCTAACTCTAACGCGCCTTGAGCTATCCCTACTGCCTGAGAAGCGACTCCCGGGCGGGACTGGTCAAAAGTCCTCATTGTAGAGATAAACCCTATGCCTTCCTTCCCGCCTAAAAGCCTGTCTTTAGGAATCTTGCAATCCTGAAAGACTAATTCGCGGGTAGAAGAGGCGCGAATACCCAATTTTTCTTCTTTCTTTCCAAAATCAAATCCCTTATCTCCTTTCTCCAAAATAAAGCCTGACAACCCCCGCGCGCCTCTGTTTTTTGAAGTAGCGGCAATTACTACATATATTTCAGCATCCCCTCCGTTAGTAATAAAATGTTTTAACCCGTTAATAACATACCCGTCCCCGGTTTTGTCAGCTTTAGTTTTTACAGCAGCGACATCCGAACCCGCTTCAGGCTCAGTAACCGCAAAAGCTGCCAATTTTTTCCCCGAAGCTATCTGAGGAAGGTACTTTTTCTTCTGTTCTTCCGTCCCGAATAAAAGAATGGGAAACATTCCCAAAAATGAAGCCGCGTATGAAGAAGCCACCCCTCCATCAATACGGGAAATCTCTTCAGTAGCAATACACAATTCTAAAAGGCCTCCTCCCATACCCCCGTATTTTTCGGGAATACAAATAGAAAACAAATCCGACTGGACTAAAGCCTTAATTGCCTCCTCAGGAAAGAGCTCTTCCTCATCCCATCTCTGAGAATTAGGCTTAATCTTCTCCTCGGCAATCTTTCTGGCTAACTCCTTAATCATAATCTGGTCTTCAGTAAATCCGTAATTTAACATCTTCCACTCTCCTCAATGAGCGCACAACTTACAGAACAAAGTGAATGTAAGTTGTCCGCGCGAATTGATCCCGCCGAAGGTTGGTAAATTGTCAACGATAATTTACCAACATCTTCTCTGAGGCGGGATTTCCTTAATATTTATAAATTAGCAAATGAGGCCGCGGCTTATGGAATCCGAAGGATGACATAAGCTGCATGGCCGAATTTATCCCGCTGAGCGTTGGGAAAAGATCAAAGAGATTTTCCCAACATCTTCCGTGAAGCGGGATTTCCTTAATATTATAAATTAGCAATGAGCGCACAACTTACAGAACGAA
>CAZSRG010000066.1:0-7192 GCA_964609315.1 uncultured Planctomycetia bacterium | reverse complement strand
TACCCTTACGGGCACAGGCGGGCAAATAATGCTAACCGCATTATTTGGGTTAATAGGCATTGATGCTTAAAGGCTGTGCTTGGATATTATTATATCGTTTCAGGTAAGGAGGTCAAAAGAAAATAAAAAGGTAAGATTACCGGCTGAATAATCCTATTAACTCTGCCTGAGCAATGATATGCCCGTCCATAGCTGAAAGAACCTGCTGTTTTAATATCCCTTCTTTCAGAGAAAGCAAACTGTCTAAGGCATAGAGTTTAAAAAAATACCTGTGGGCTAAGCCTGAAGGAGGACAAGGCCCTCCGTATCCAATATTGCCAAAATCGTTTATGCCGCAAATAATCCCTTCTGATGCGGAGTTTTCAGGTAAGACTCCTTCTTCTAAATTGGTAATATTTGCGGGGATGTTAAATATAACCCAGTGCACCCAAACACCCATCGGCGCGTCAGGGTCGTCACAGATTAAAACAAAACTCTTAACCTTGGAAGGGACATCTGTCCATTGTAAAGGAGGCGAGACATTTTCACCTTCGCAGGTATATTTCTGGGGTATATATTCCTTATTATCAAAAGCTTTGCTTTTAAGGTTCAAGGCAAACGCGTTTCCAAAAACAAGCATAGATAATACCCCTATACAAATCCCTAACCTCATATTCTTCAAGCCCCGACTCGCTAAACCTGTCCCACCTACGCAGTGGGACAGGTCCACCTGTACGGTGAGACAAGTTATCAATAGCCGTATTTTTTTGAACGCTTCCCTAATATAGCATCTACTGACGAAGAGTTAAGCTGTTTTATATATTCTGAAGGGTTAGCTTTATACTTCTCTTCTAAAGCTTTAAGCCTTTCCGCATATTTAGCGGGGTTGGATTTGAAAGCGCGGAGGTTAGCGTAAGAAATAAACCAGTATAATTTACCGTTGAAAGAAGTTTTATACCTTTTTCTTGTAACCGGCTGGCCGCTTACAGGGTCAACTTTATTATTACTGTCAATTAGAATCATTGACCGGGCATAAGCGGGATTGTAAATTCCTGAAGATAACCTGAAAGGAGAAATCAAGCAGAAGAAAAAGAATACTAAAGTAACTCTTTTTATTTCCCTTAGACAAACCAGCCTCATCTTAAATTCTCCTCCCTCTGAATAAATATTAACCTAAAGAGAAGGAGTTGTCAAGAAAAGACAATGGCAACGCGTAGGAATGCATTTCTCCGCGGTCTGTCTTCTGTCCTCTGTTAATATGGGATAATTACGAAGGAGCAGCATGGGTAACAGTGATTGACATATTACCACTGCCTCCTCCCGCGCCTCGAATCGTAAAAAGACAAGGCAGATAGCCAGAAGCATTTTTCTGCCAACAACCACTTCCAGACATCCACTCTCCATTACTAACAAGGTTGTCAAGAAGAATCTACTGACTGTCAATATCTACTCGCACTCCCGCAGTGTTTTAAGGGGAGGATTTCAAACCCTCCCCTACAAATATTTCATATCCCACTGACTGCAAGATAGCGGAAGATGTTGGTTAATTAAGGGCTGTCCCTAATTACTTCTTCCGTTTAAGAAGAGTTAGGTTAAATTTGATAGTTTTATCCCTTATAACCGGAATCCTTTTTTTCACCAAATAGTTATCGCTGAAATAAGCTCCTATCTGAGGTAAATACCTGAAAGCCGGGATATGCCGGCTGTCAATTACCACATATTCAGGCGGGCGCCGGTGAAAATCAGAGAACAGGACAAAATAAGGATTTCTGCGCATTATCTTGAAAAAATATATAAAGGGAGCGTCACGGTAATAACTGCTTGAAGTTAAGCCGCTGTAAAAATACAGCTCAGCTTCATCACCCCAAACAAATAAATAATCTTCGCTGTCAGCTGTTTTCTTTAAATACCGGCCTAACTGATAAGTTTCGGCAAAAGGTTCATCAGGCCAGACTTTTTTTATCGTGTTTAAAGGATTTCCGGAAACAAACCCTGAAAACCTGTAAAGAGAAACTGAAAACAGAAGAATTAGAACTGCTATAATCAATGCCTTCGCGTAAACAGAGAAACCTTTCCAGTTAATAAACGGAGGGAATAAAAAAACCGCCGATGCCGCCGATAAAGGAGGGATTAGGATTATATAATAGTAAGGGAAAAATCTTCCGGATAAAGAGACTTCCCCTAAAGTTAACAAGAGCCATAAGACAAGAAAGAGATGGTTTTTTCCTTTCTCTACCGCTTTAATTCCTTTATGTTTTACTAAACAGGCTAAAACAAATAAAATTGACAGCAGGATTATTAAAGGCATAGTAGAAGCCATCTTCAGGTTTACAGTAAGAAAACTATGAAAGAAAGATCCGGCTGAAGATGCCCCTCGGCCTATATATTTCAAGTTAAAGGTAAAAACATAATAGAAAAATTCCCGGAAAGTTTTAGCCGCGATAAAGAACAAAAAAGTAAATACCCAGGGAATAAGAGCCGACAGGATAAAAACAGCTATTCTTTTTATCCCCTGGCTAAAATATATCAAAAGAAATACCGCCAGAAAAACATCCAATACCGCAATCTGCTTAAACAGCAGGCCTATTCCCATGCTTACCCCTGAAAAAATAAGGAGGCACAGTTTCTTCCGCCTAAGATATTTAAACAGCAAAAAATAAGCAAAAACCACAAAAGATATGAGAAATACCTCTACCTGGGCTGAGTTTAACCCTTCTATGTAAGGGTTAACTGAAAAGAAAGAATATAACAATCCGGCAGTCAGGGCCGGTTTAAAACCAAAGAGCTCATTTATCAGCAGGCAGATCAATACCGCATTTAGAATGTACCCTGTCAAGGCTAAGAGGTTTATAGAAAAAACACTCAACCCCGCTGTTTTTCCAACCAGCCAAAACAAAAAATATATCCCCGGAGGTTTATGGTCAAAAATATCGCGGTAAGGAAGAAGATGATGAGACAAACCCCGGCTGATTACCGCGTATAACCCCACATCTCTGTCTAAAGGAAGGGTCAAACACCACGCTCTTAAGAAAATTCCTATAACAGCTAAAAGAATGATTACAGCCGTATTAATTAGAGCTCTGTTGGATACCTTTTCCGAATTAAACATTGTAATTCAAAGCATCGGTTATAGACTTAGCTATCCCCTGAAACTTCCATAAGCCAAACCTTCCTAAAGGATAAATACTGCTTTCCTGAAGAGCAGATATTGCTTTTTCCCTCCACAAAGACCCGGGATATTCCCAAGTATAAGCCACATCTATAAAGGTATAATCAGAAACATCCACAGAAGAAATAAATCCTAACTCAGTCAATTCCGCAATTATGTTATCCGCCTCTTCCCTCTGCTCATCCAAAGACAAGTAACGGCCTCCCCTAAAGGCCTTCTCAGCATAAACGCTTATTTTCTTATCCCCTTCCTCCTTAGGAAGAAAAGATTTATCCACATTGCTGTAGAAACCGAGCCTGAAAAATCCGCTTTTTGTTCCCGGGAAATATGCCCAATGATCAAAAGGAGTATTCTTACCCCTCTCTCCCCCAATATTTACCTCTAAAACAGACGTGTAAGCAAAAGGTTCTTTTAATTCTATCCCCGCGAGCTTAAGAGTACGGTTTAGAGGCAAAGTTGAGATAATTTTGTCATACCCTGTCATGGTTCCGTCAGAAAACAATATCTCCTTTTTATCCAAATCAATTTTTATTGCCTCTTTACCGCAGAGAAGATTGGTTTTCTCCGCCAGTGCCCGAATAAAACTATCTAAGCCCTGTTCGGGATATAAAAACTCCGCGTTATAGCCTGTTTTAGTTTTTGGCACCCCTCCTCTGATGTATCTTTTATCAAAAGGGGTTTTATACATATCCTGTGAAGACACAGATGTAAATAAACCGGCTGTATACAAGTTGTGAAAAGGAAAAAAGAATAAGTTACAAAGGGTATGGCCGAAATTCTTCTCTAACCATTCAGATAAAGTTTTGGGAATTCCAGCCGGATTCAAAGATTCAATTTCAGCAATAATCTTTCCTCTAATCTCCGCGGGAAGAAAAGAAAGGTTATACTGCAGAGGATAGGGGATAAATTTGTCTAACTTGGGAATAAATACGGCTGACTTACGGGAATATTTCTTAAACCGGCTGAAACGCCTAAGAAATTCAATTGTTCTATCATCAACCCCGAAAATCCAATGGCCTCCTCCAATTTCAAAACGGTAGGTATCAGGAGAAATCCTATAACTATGTTTTTTCCCGTCTTTACCCATATAATAAGAAGCGCAAATCCCTCCGGGAAAAGGGTTCTTTTCATAAACCGGATACCCCTTTTCTGAACCTAAAACAAGGCCGGTTATTCCTCCTCCTAAAACTACAGTTTTTGCCATTTTATTTGACCCTGAATTTTACCAGCTCATAAAAAGAACGGATAACGCTCTTAAACAGTTTCAGTCTAACAATAGAACTCTCTCCGGATTCCCTTATCTTATGCCTTACCTTTACCTGTAAAAAATTTCCTTTCGCCCTTTTGAAAGCCAATATGCTTAAGAATATATTGGGGGCAAAAGCATCTTCAGGGATATCTTTTAAACATTCAGATAAGAGATGAGCCCGCATTAACCGAAAAGGCGAGTTAGCATCTCTTATCAGTATACCCCAAAGGACAAAGATAGTATATTTCAATATCCGGGTAATAGCCAGCCGGCCTAAAGGATCCTTCCTCTGAAACCTATACCCTAAAATAAAATCGGCTTTTTCCCGCAGGTTCCATAAAGAGATAAAGTCTTTAGCAAAGAACTGGCCGTCGCTGTCTGTCTGGAAAACCCATTCATAGTTTTCTTTAATGGCTAAAGCATACCCTCTCAATATGGTCTTACCGTGTCCTTCATTAAGCTTATGTATTACTCCTAATTGAGAATACTCTTTAGAAAGAGAATCTAAAACAGCCCCGCTTTTATCCAAAGACCCGTCATCAAGGGCTAATATCTTATAGTCCGCGCCCAGGCTTGATAAAGCGCCAATCCACTCCAAAATGACTTTTTTTACCGCTTTATCTTCGTTATAAACCGGAATAACTAACAATACTCCTTTATCCATACCTAACCGCTCTTCCTCCAGCCAAGCATTCTTGTAAACATCCTTAAAGCCGCCTTATCCTCAAAATCCAGCTTTAAGAACAACAACGCGGAAAAATAGGCTAATAAGCCCGCAAATGCACCGATTGATAAAGATAAAAAAGTTCCAGTGGCAGTCCGGACAATAAAAACGACAACAACAATTAATATCCCTCCCGCGATTAAACCCTTTACAAAAGAAAGCTTGAAAGGATGCATCTTTAACAACTTGCGGATTTGAACCAAACAAAGTATACGCATAAATATTAACGACAATCCCGTAGCGGCAGCCGCGCCTGCCAGCCCATATCTCGGGATAAGAAATAAATTCAGCAGAATGTTCAGGAAGGCAATAAAGATGTTGTTGTAGAGCATTATCTTTTGGTTGCCGGACATGATCAAAACGCCTTCCAAATTCCCTGTCCCGCAATATATAATCTGCGCGAACATTAAAATCACAAGAGGGTGATATCCTATAACAAAACCCTTACCGAATAAGGACAGGATCTCTTTTCCGTAAATACCCACTAAGATAGAAAATGGCAGAGTAAGCAGAAAAATCCACTTGGTAACCGTCTTAAAGAGAAACTTTAACTTCCTAAACTGCCCTCTGTTGTATAAATCGGATATTACCGGAGAAAATACCGCGTTGAACGAGCCGAGAAAGATGAACAAAGAAAAGGCTATCTGTGAACATGCGCGGTAAATGCCGACTTCACCAACAGAGCGGAAAATACCCAGCATAAATATATCCGTCCGCAGAATAATGAAACTTAAAAAACCCGACGCGAACACCGGTAGGGAAAATAGAACTAACTTCTTCGCCTGAAACTCAACAGATGTTTTGCCTAAATGAGGAAAAGACTTCCTGATAAAATAGACAGCGGCGCTAAGGCCCGTGACCGAGGCCGCGACAAAAGCAAATACAGCTCCATAGAGCTTAAACCCAAGAAGATAAAGAACTGTGACTAAAGACAGGTTCAGCAAAGGGTATAATATGTCATTGACATAGACAAAATACCTGATTCTCTGAAACCCTTTAGCAATAGACACCCCTACTGTTAACGAAGAGACAAAAGGGACGCTCAAAGAAAAACACCTTATTACCCCTGCCATACGGTAATCATGAAACAATTTTCCTGCCAGAAATCCGGATGCGAAAAAAAGAATGACCGCAATAACTGTGCCTGTAAAGAAAGAAAAAAGAAGAGACTGAATAACTGTTCCGTTAACTCTTCCGAACCTTCCTTCACCCGCGTATAAAGAAACATACCGGACTGCCCCCTCATGCAGGCCCATACGGGACAATACCGCGGCTAACCCTGCCAAAGCAAAACCTAAGGAATATAATCCAAACAACTCAGGGCCTAAGAATCTGGCTATGAGTAATTGGGAAGAACAAATCAAAACAGTCCCTATTACCTTACCTAAGAAAGCTATTCCGGCGTTCCGGGCAAGAGTTAAGATATATTTACCTGATTTATTTTGGATGTTTAACGATTTCATTCCGCTCTTATATAAAGGTACACGGTCAATAAAACAGAGGTCCTTTAAGTTTTTTAATCTTGCTGATACCGCCCGGTTTTATTATTTTTCGTTTATTCAACAAATCTTCTCTGATTATATATAACCCCCTAAAGGCTTCGGGAACAACATCTATCCTGAATCTGCTGACCCATATCATCCTCATACTCCAGAAGATTATTGAAGACATCACATACTTCAAAGGCAAATTTATAATAGAACCACGATGCGGTTCTTTAAGAAATTAAGCCAATCAATTCGTGTTTTTCTCCGGGACTCGTTTACTTCCTTCGTTTTCCGGTAATCATAAACTTCTTATCTCCGAATTCATCCTGTACCCTTTTTACCGCCTCTATAAACCCTCCAGCTAAGATGATGTCCTCATTGATATAACACAAGAGGCCATTTTTAGCTAACTTTCAGCCTATTGCAAAGACATCGTCAATCAGAGAAATACCCCTTCTGTTTCTTTTTACCAGAGGGTAATGTTCTATCCCCTTAGATGGACAGAATTCTTTTACTCCATAATCATCGCCTAATGAACTACCTCGCAGCAAGCTACGAGGTATCAAAAACTTTTCCAAAAAAGG
>CAZSRG010000065.1:0-7869 GCA_964609315.1 uncultured Planctomycetia bacterium | reverse complement strand
ACCGGGAAAATGCTGTACCCTATACCCTTGCGGGCACAAGCGGGCAGGCTTCGCACTTGAGAGCGCAAAATGCTCATAACGTCCGGCAGCCTAAATAGTTGCATTAAACAGAGGTCGTACTAAAAAGCACACAGCATTTTCCCCTTAGGTAACCCCAACCTTTCCATATTTTCCAGTGGAAAATATGGGGTTGGTCCTATACCCTTGCGGGCACAGGCGGGCAAATAATGCTAACCGCATTATTTGGGTTAAGAAGGATAAAAATATGAAGTATATTATTGTTGTTCCGGACGGGGCGGCGGATTATCCTTGTGAGGAGTTGAAAGGAAAGACTCCTTTAGACGTTGCTGGTACTCCTAATATGGATAGATTGGCAAGAGAAGGTGTTGTCGGCAGGGTCAGGACTGTTCCTAAAGGATTTTTGGCTTCAAGCGATATAGCTAATCTTTCTTTATTGGGATACTCTCCGGAAAAGTATTATACAGGCCGCGGCCCATTAGAGGCGGCTAACTTAGGGGTGGATTTAGGCGAAAAGGATGTGGTTTTTCGCTGTAACTTCATCTCGGAGATTGATGGCAAACTTGCTGATTACAGCGCCGGCCATATAACTAATGAAGAATCCCGCATTTTGATAGATTCGCTTAATAGAGAAATCTCTGACAGTAATACCCACTTTGTTGCCGGTGTAAGTTACCGGAACCTTCTTCTTTTTAAGGGGGGGTATCAGTCCGGCCTTCATAAAGTTAAATGTTTTCCTCCCCATGATATCATAGGCAGGCCTATATCTAAATACCTCCCTCAGGGGAAGGCTGCGGGTATTCTTAAGGAAATTATGAATAAGTCGAGGGAAGTCCTTGCCGGACACGAGATAAATTCTGTACGTATTGATTTAAAAGAAAACCCCGCTAATATGATCTGGTTGTGGGGACAGGGTGTAAAACCTGATATGCCTCTGTTCAGCGAAAAGTTTGATAAGAAATGCGCGATTATTTCCGCGGTTGATTTGATTAAGGGAATAGGGAAAATAACCGGGATGAATGTCATTGAAGTTGAAGGCGCTACCGGATATTATGATACTAATTATTCCGGTAAAGCTGAAGCCGCGTTGAAGGCGTTAGAAGAAGTTGATTTGGTTTATGTTCATATTGAGGCTACTGACGAAGCCGGGCACAACCAGGATTTGCGGATGAAAATTGCCTGTTTAGAGAGAATTGACCGGATGGTTTTAGGATTGTTTCTGAAAGAGAGGAATATGGATGATACCAGGATATTAGTTGTTCCTGACCATTTCACTCCTGTTTCTATACGCACCCATACGCCTGAGCCGGTTCCTTTTGTTATTGCCGGTAAAGGGATACCTAAATCTATCGCTTCGGTTTATTCTGAGGAGGAATCCCAGCAGTCCAACCTTTACTTTGAAGAAGCTCCTTTATTAATGGAATATTTGCTGAAAGATTAATTGCCGTGAACAGCGCTTATATTCTTCTTATAACTCTTTTTGCTTTTATCCTTGCTTACAAGTTCTATGCCGGGTTTTTATCCCGTTTAGCAGGAATTAGTAATGATAAACCTACTCCCGCGCATAAAAAATATGACGGAGTGGATTATGTCCCGGCTAAACATTGGATGATTTTGTTCGGCCACCATTTTTCTTCAATCGCCGGAGCCGGGCCTATTGTAGGGCCTATACTGGTTTGTATCTGGTGGGGATGGCTTCCGGCAGTTGTATGGGCTGTTTTAGGTTCTATCTTTATAGGCGGTGTCCACGATTTTTTGTCTTTATCTATTTCAGTTAGAGAAGGAGGCGTCTCTGTAGGGAAAGTTGCCGAGAATCTTATTTCTAAAAGAGCGGGGTATGTCTTTCTTGTTTTTGTTTGGTTGTCTTTGGTTTTAGTTGTTTCGGTTTTTGCTTTAGTCTGCGCGAGGACGTTTCTCGAGAAGCCGGAAATAGTTTTTCCTTCTTTGGGGATAATACCGGTAGCTTTAGTTATCGGGTTTTTGATTTACCGCTTGAATATGAATTTAGGGCTGGCGACTGTGATAGGACTGGGGTGTTTAGCCTTGTTTATATTCTTAGGCAGGTTTTTCCCTTTAGATTTATCTAAGAATACCTGGATTACGATTTTGTTTATCTATGCTTTTTTTGCTTCAATTATACCGGTAAACCTTCTTCTTCAGCCGAGGGATTACCTTTCCAGTTTCCTTCTCTGGGTAGGATTAATTGCTATGGCTTTAGGCGTGTTTACTTCGCCTAAAACAATAGCTTATCCGGCAGTAAAGGCATTCTCTTCTTCTTCAGGCGGGCTTCTTTTCCCGATGATGTTTATAACAATGGCCTGCGGGGCGATATCGGGATTTCATTCCCTGGTTTCAGGAGGCACAACTTCAAAACAGTTGTCTAAAGAATCTGATGCCAAGAGGATAGGATATATGGGTATGCTTTTAGAGGGAGTATTGGCTGTGTTAGTAGTGCTCTGTGTTTTAAACGGGATGCAGGCTTTAGGCCTTTCTCCTAAAAATGTTTCTTCAAAGGAGGCTATTAAGTTATTCTCTGAGGGATTTGGCTCTCTAACCTTTTCTTTTCTTAAAGGATGGGGAAGCTTTTTAGCTATTGTTATTCTGAATTCTTTCATTTTGACTACTTTAGATACCGCTACCCGGATTACCCGGTATGCTACTCAGGAATTGTTTGGTATAAAGAGTAAGGTTTTGAGTACCTTTATTGTGTTAGCTGTGGCTTTTATTCTTATTCTTTCGGGAAGCTGGACGAAGTTATGGCAGGTTTTCGGCGCTTCTAACCAGCTTTTAGCCAGCTTAACCCTTTTTGTAATTTCTCTTTGGCTTTTAAGCCGGAAGAAAAAATACCTATACGCTTTTATCCCCGGGCTTATTATGCTTTTTGTGAGTTTATCTGCTTTAGCAGTTAAACTTTTCGGGTTCTGGAACAAACAAAATTATTTTTTATTTTCTTTAAGCGTAATTTTGTGCGGGTTGGGTATGTCTATGTTTATAGAAGTCCTTCAAAAGCGCAGGCAGTATGTCCTTGAAAAAAAACAAACTGATTGTTCAGAAATACGGCGGGAGTTCAATCTCCACGGTTGAACGGATAGAAAGCGTTGCCGGCAGGATAGCTTCTTATAGAAAAAAGGGGTTTCGCTTAGTGGTTATTCTTTCAGCTATGGGAAACACGACTGACAACTTGATTTCTCTTGCCAGGAAAATAAACCCTTATCCTCAGGAAAGAGAATTGGATATGCTTATATCTACCGGAGAGCAGATTTCCATTTCTCTTTTAGCTATGGCTTTGCACAAAAGGAATATTGACGCGGTGTCTTTTACTGGTCATCAAATAGGCATCCTTGCTGATAAATCTCATACTAAAGCCAAGATTGTCAGCATAAATACCCGCAGGCTTAAAAAATCCCTTTTAGACAATAAGGTGATTGTTGTTGCCGGGTTTCAGGGCAGGACTTTTGACAATGAAATCGTTACTTTGGGAAGAGGAGGGTCGGATTTAACCGCGGTGGCTATTGCCTCTGTTCTTAAAGCTGATATTTGTGAGATTTATACTGATGTTGACGGTATTTATACCGCTGACCCGAGGATTGTAAAGAAGGCTAAGAAATTAGATTGCATAAGTTTTGAAGAGATGTTAGAATTAGCTTCTTTGGGGGCTAAGGTTATACAGGCGCGGGCGGTTGAAGTCGCTAAGAAATATAATATCCCCCTGCATTTGCGTTCTAGTTTTATCAGTAAGGGAGGAACTGTAATTATGAGAAAGAGAAGGAAGTTAGAAGACGCGGTCATAGAGGGTATTACTCTAAATGAAGATGAAGTAAAGATTACAATTTGTAATGTGCCTGACAAACCGGGTATGGCGGCGGGTATTTTTAAGAAGCTTTCTTCTGAGAAGGTTAATGTCGATATGATTGTCCAAAATGTCAGCCATGAGAGGATAACCGATATTTCTTTTACCGTAGGCAGTTCCGATGCCCGTAAAGCCCTGCAGGTAACCAGAGATACGGCAAAAAGAGTAAAAGCTGGTAATGTTTTCTTTGATAAGAAGATATCTAAAGTTTCAATTGTAGGCGTTGGGATGAAGACTCATTCCGGTGTAGCTGAAACTATGTTTAAGGCTTTAGCTCAGGCTAAGATTAATATTGAGATGATTTCTACTTCCGAGATATGTATATCCTGTGTGGTGAAGAAGAAAATGGGAAGAGAAGCAGTGAGAATCCTCCATAAAGCTTTTGGGCTGGATAAATTCCGATAGAGAATCTCGTTTTCTAACAGTGCCCTTCGATATGAAAAAGGGAGGAAAATAGATGAGAAATGTAAGAGAAAAAAGAAGAGAAGGCCGATTTAGATTCAGGAATTTTGTCCAGTACGAAAAGGTTTTTGAAGATGGAAGTTTTGGTATTTCTGTCAATACGCGCGCGCGGGATATCGGAAAAGAAGGAATGGGTTTTTATGCCGAAGAAAAATTAGAACTGAATTCTAAAGTTAGAATAAAATTCTCTATTCTGCAGGATGAGGATATGTCTTACATTGGGCGTGTAAAAAGAATAGAGATTTCTGAGAAAGAGACTCCAAAATATATTATCGGTATAGAAGCGGAGAATATGAGTGGTGAAGTCAAGGCAAAAATTGGCAGATTCTTAAGAACGATAAATATTTACGACGTATTCGATAGATTAAATCTGGAGGGCGTTTTGGATATCCATCTCATTTGCGGCTCTCCTCCGATATTAAAAAAAGGAGGAGTAACAGAGATAGCGGATATGGAATCATTTGATGAGTATTCTCTGAATGCCCTGCTTCTTAATATGTTGGACGAAGAACAATATGAAAAGTTTATTAAAAGCAAGGAATTCAATTATATTTTTGATTATCGGGAGGAGAGCAGATTCAGAGTTAATTTATATATTCAACAGCAGAAAATAGAGGGTGTATTTCGGTTAATTCCCCGAAAGATAAATTTACCTCATCAGTTAGGTCTTCCGTCAGTGGTTGAGAAACTTTTAGAAGATAGAAAAGGATTAATTTTAGTAGCTGGGAGAACGGGTTCCGGTAAGACTACGACTCTTGCTTCAATGGTTGAATTTCTGAATAGAACGGTAAATGGTGTAGTTCTTTCGATTGAAGATCCCATCGAGTATATCCATACAAATAATAAATGTATTATAGCGCAAAGAGAAGTAGGCAGAGATACTCTTTCTTTTTCCGCCGCCGCTAGAAATGCTTTAAGACAAAATCCGGATATTTTAGTGATAGGAGAAATTTTAGACGAAGAAACTATGGAAATAGCTCTTACTGCCGCTGAATCAGGGACTTTGGTTTTAACTTCTATACATGGCATAACTTCATCCCAGGTTTTGGGCAGGATAGCTTCTTTTTTTCCGATTGACGCGCGGAAACATGTTTTTTCCCGGTTATCCCTTATTCTCAGGAGTATAATAATACAGGAATTAATTCCCCGTTTGGATAGAAAAGACTTTGTGATAGCAGTAGAAATTTTGGTAATAAACGATGCAATGAGAAGAATTATAAGAGACGGCGACTGGAAAGCGATTCCTACAGCTATTTTAGGAGGAAGAAAGTTAGGAATGCAGTCAATGCAGGAATCTATAGAGATTCTTTATCGTGATGGAATAATAGGCGGGGAGTATTTAAAGAGAGTAATACTATGAGAAAGATTTCTATTTATGATACAACTTTGCGTGACGGGTCTCAGTCTGAGGGGATTTCCTACTCTGTTGAGGATAAAATAAAGATAAGCCGCGGTTTAGACAAGTTCGGGATAGATTTCATTGAAGGAGGATGGCCCTATTCAAATCCCAAGGATACAGAGCTGTTCAGCTATTTCAAGAAACATAAACTAAGAAAATCAAAACTGGTGGCTTTTGGCTCAACTATGTATCCCAACACTTCCGCTAATGAGGATAAAAACCTCTTGAGCCTTCTGAAAGCCGGGACGGAGTATGTTACTATATTCGGCAAAAGCTGGGACCTTCATGTCCGGGATGTCTTAAGGGTTTCTTTAGATGAGAACTTACGGATGATTTATGAATCCATTAAGTTCCTGGGGAAAAGACGTAAAGTGTTTTATGACGCCGAACATTTCTTTGACGGGTTTAAGGCAAATCCTGAATACGCGTTGAAGACTTTGAAAGCGGCTGAATCCGCGGGGGCGGAGTGCCTTGTTTTTTGCGATACTAACGGCGGGGCGCTGGTTTCAGAAGTAAAAGATATTATATCTAAAGTAAAGAAAGATATTAAATCTCCTTTAGGTATCCATACCCATAATGATTTCGGATTAGCTTTGGCGACTTCCCTTGCCGCGGTAGAAGAAGGCTGTATTCATGTTCAGGGAACAATTAACGGCTATGGGGAAAGGTGCGGAAACGCGGATTTAGCTACGATTATTCCTTTGCTTAGGCTTAAGTTCAATAGAGACTCTGTTAGTTTTGCCCAGTTGAAGAAAATAAAGCGCCTTTCTATTTTTATCAGTGAGATAAGCAATGTTAAACATCCCGACAACCATCCTTTTACCGGTAAGAGCGCTTTTGCCCATAAAGCGGGAGTACATGTGAATGCTATGGTGAAGAATGTTAACGCTTATGAAGCAATTAACCCTGATTTAGTAGGCAACAAAAGGCGGTTTCTTATATCAGAACTTTCCGGCAAGACTTCAATCATTGTAACGGCAAAGTCTTTGGAATATGATTTAGACAAGAAGTCTCCTAAAGTTAAGAAAATCCACAAACTCCTTCAGGAGAAAGAAAAACGGGGATACCAGTTTGAAGCGGCTGAAGCTTCTTTCAAGCTTCTTTTGGAAAAGGAACTCAGCCGGTATAAAAAGTTTTTTAATCTTTCGGGGTTCAGGGTTATTGTCGAAAAAAAGGAGAATGAAGAGATAGTTTCTGAAGCCGTGGTGAAACTAAAAGTAAAAAATAATTTTCGGCATACCGTTTCTGAAGGAGACGGCCCGGTTAACGCTTTAGACAATGCTCTAAGGAAGGCTTTGGTGAAGTTTTATCCCTGTTTGTCAGGGATGCATCTGTCCGATTTCAAAGTCAGAGTTTTGGACGAATCAAAAGGTACTGCCGCGAAAGTAAGAGTTTTGATTGAGTCGCGGGATAAAGAAGAGACCTGGTCAACTGTGGGCGTTTCTGAAAATATAATTGAAGCTTCATGGGAAGCGTTAGCTGATTCGGTTGAATATAAGCTTCTTAAAGAGATGAAGAAGAAAAAGAAATAACTTTCTCCCTTTCAATCAGAGGGACTTTTTGTAGATAGTGCTGGTTTTTTGTTCAAAAAATTTAAAAGAACCTAATTAGCTTAACCTATGGACAATAAGAGAAGATTTGTCCGGTTTGAAACCGAGGATATTTTAGAGATACGTCCTTTACCGGAAGTTTCCCGCAAATTCAAGGCAAAGCTGAAAGATTTCAGCTTGATTGGGATGTGTTTTTTCTCGGATTTCCGCTGGGACAGAGGCCAGGTTTTGATGATTGAGTATTTTCTTCCTGAAGAGAACGAATCGGTAAAGATCAAGGCCGGAGTAGTTTGGTCGGAACTGATTGATGATAAAAAAGGATTTTTAGTCGGGATAGAGATTTTAGACATAGAAGACAAAAACTCCGCTAAATTCACCAACTATTACTTCCGTAAAGTCAAAGAAACCTTTTTAGATTAAAGGGAGTACGCCAGCCATGACGAATAGATTTCTTCACATCTGTAATTTCGCTTAACCCAAATAATGCGGTTAGCATTATTTGCCCGCCTGTGCCCGCAAGGGTATAGGGTCTTTTCATATTTTCCACTGGAAAAGTATGGCTTGTGCCCGTAAGGGTAAAAGGCCGGGGT
>CAZSRG010000064.1:0-7997 GCA_964609315.1 uncultured Planctomycetia bacterium | reverse complement strand
GTTACCTAAGGGGAAAATGCTGTGTACTCTTTAGTACAACTTCTGTTTAATGCAACTATTTAGGCTGTTGGGTGTTATGAGCATTTTGCGCTCTCAACAGCATTTTCCTGGTTAAGCCTACCATTAATGTTTATATAGATTATTCTTAAAAGGACGGGATTGTGGTTAGAAATCTTCTTTTCCCTTTTTCTCTATGGGTAAAATATCGGTCAAAACAATAATTATCTAAATTAAATCCGGGAGGTGTTTCTATGGATATCAAGTTGTCTGAAAATGCCGCGGTAGTCTTGAAGAAAAGGTATCTGTGTAAAAATAATAAGGGAGAAGTTATAGAAACGCCGGAAGAACTTTTTCTTAGAGTAGCAAAAGCTGTGGCTTCCGCGGATAAACGTTATGGCGTAAGCGCTGATAAAATCAAAAAAATGTCTTCTCTTTTTTATAATATTATGGCTGGATTAGAATTTATGCCGAATTCTCCCACTTTGATGAATGCCGGATTAGATATCGGCCAATTGTCAGCCTGTTTTGTTTTGCCGGTTGAGGATTCTATGGAAGGGATATTTGATACTCTAAAAGCCTGCGCTTTAATTCATAAAACCGGAGGAGGGACGGGGTTCTCTTTTTCCCGGCTGAGGGCTAAAGATACTATTGTCGGCGCTACCGGAGGATTTGCTTCGGGGCCGGTATCTTTTATGAAAGTTTTTGATTCAGCAACTCAGGCAGTTAAACAGGGAGGCAGGCGCAGGGGAGCTAATATGGGGATATTGCGGGTTGACCATCCCGATATTTTGGAATTTATTAAATGCAAGTCTGAAGAAGGAAAGATAAGCAACTTTAATATTTCTGTTTCTGTTACTGATGAGTTTATGGAGAAGGCAGCTAATGATGAATCTTATAACTTAATTGATCCTCATACAAAGGAAGTTAAAGGCAGCCTTAAGGCCAAAGAAGTGTTTGACTTAATTACAGAGTACGCTTATAAAAACGGCGAACCGGGCATAGTATTTATTGACCGGATTAACCAGTCAAATCCTACTCCTCAGTTGGGAGATATTGAGAGTACTAATCCCTGCGTTACAGGTGATACTCTTGTGTCTACTGAGAAAGGGCTTATGCCTATGGCCGATATTGTTCAGAAATACCCTCAAGGAGGTTTAAAGATTCTTGTTGATGAGTCTATTCTATATTCGCAGTATGCTGAATATGATTCTGACGTAGCAGTTGAAGTAAAGAGAAAATGCGGTTTGCATACGATTTCCAGAGCATTTAAAACAGGCATTAAGCCTTGTTATCGCATTACTACCTCCGCAGGCTATCAATTAACAGCTACTTCGGATCACAAGGTTATGACTAACCGGGGGTGGGTAGAAGTTAAGGATTTAAGAATCGGCGAAGATAAAATCCTGATCCAGCCTGAGGAAGGCATATTTAATAGTGAACTGCGCCTGCCTTTTGCGGTAGAGAATGAGCATCTTGGAGATAATGGCCGGACTTATAAGATGAATTTGCCAAGTTATTGGTCAAAGGAATTAGGCCGGGTTTTAGGTTTCTTAGTAGGTGACGGATGGTTGAGAGAAAGCGGTAAGGATTGCAGGGTAGGTTTTACCTTTGGAGAGAAAGATGTTTTAGATCATTTCAAGCCTATCCTTAACAATTTCTATGGAGCTCCAATTCAGGAAGTCAAGAGAGAAAACAATGTTTGGCATCTTTCTTACCATAGTAAATATTTTGTGGAATTCTTTAAGAACTTAGGAGTTTCAAGCTTGTTAGCCGGAGAGAAAAAGGTGCCTGAGAGTATTTTCACCGCGCCTAAAGAAGCTGTAATAGGTTTCTTGCAGGGGTTATTTAGCGCGGATGGGACTATTTTGTTCGAGGATGAACATAAAACGAGATACGCGCGGCTGTCTTCCAAATCCTTGAGGCTGTTGAGAGAAGTCCAGCTGCTTCTTTTAAACTTAGGCATGAAATCACGGATATACGACAGGTCAAGAAAGGAAAGACAGGGGTTTAAATATGTAAACGGGCAGGGGAAAGAAAAAGAATACCTTTTGGATGGAGTATTGTATGAACTTAATATTTCTAAGGAAAGTTTAAAGACTTTTTTGAATAAAGTAGGGTTTATAAATGCCAAACATCAAGGATTGTCTGATAAGTTGAAGGATTTCAACTATTATTCAGACATTTATGAAGAGATTGTTTCAGATCTTGAATATGTGGGGGGAAGGGAAGTTTACGATTTGACTGAACCTTTTACTCTTACTTTCATCACAAATGGTTATATCTCATTAGATTGCGGGGAACAACCTTTGCTTCCCTATGAGTCTTGTAATTTAGGGTCTATAAATTTAGCCAGGATGCTTAAAAGAGAGGCTGAAGGCTACAGTATAGACTGGGATAAGTTGAAGGAAACAGTCCATTTGTCGGTCCATTTTTTAGATAACGTGATAGATATCAATAAGTTTCCTTTAGAGAAGATTGCCGAGAATAACCTCAGGACGCGTAAAATAGGGTTGGGAGTAATGGGCTGGGCGACTATGCTTGCTCATTTAGGGATACCTTATGATTCGGAAGAAGGATTAAAATTGGCTGAGGAGATAATGTCTTTTATTCGTGAGCAGGCTTTGGTTAAGTCTTCCCAGTTGGCTAAAAAGAAAGGAGTTTTTCCCGCTTATGAGGGTAGTGTTTATGATAAAGAAGGAATCGTTTTAAGGAATGCCACTCTGACTACAATTGCCCCTACCGGTACTATAAGTATTATAGTCGGACCTTGTTCTTCGGGGATTGAACCTATTTTCGCCCTTGTTTATCATAAGAATGTCCTTGATGGAGAAAAGCTGTTTGAAATTGACCAGGCGTTTGAAGAGACAGCAAAGAATAGAGGTTTTTATTCTGATTCTTTATTGGAAAGAATCGCTCAGAATAACGGGTCTTTACAGGGTATAAGGGAGATTCCCGATGATGTAAAAGAAGTTTTTAGGACCGCTATGGATATTTCTCCCGAGTGGCATATAAAAATGCAGGCAGCTTTTCAGAAGTATACTGATAACGCGGTTTCTAAGACGATAAACCTTGTTAATTCAGCGACTATAGAAGATGTTAGAAATGCTTATCTTTCGGCCTATAAATTGGGGTGTAAAGGGATTACTGTTTACCGCGACGGGTCGCGCCAGGTTCAGGTTTTGACTACGGGTGAGAAAGAAAACAGTTCGGTTAAACAGGCTGTAAAAACTGTTGTTTCAAATGAAGCGCTTATTACTCCTAAGCCTAGGCCCGATGTCATAATAGGAACCACTACAAAGATGAATACAGGCTGCGGCAACCTTTATGTTACTATTAATCAGGGCCCGGATGGTGAATTCTTTGAAGTGTTTACCCAGATGGGCAAAGCCGGAGGGTGCGCCGCGTCTCAGCTGGAAGCCGTGGGCAGGCTTATTTCTTTAGCTTTAAGAGGGGGCCTGGATTTAAAAATTGTTATTGAGCAGTTGAAAGGGATACGCTGTCCTTCTCCTTCCTGGACAAACGGAAGGAAGATTTTTTCCTGCGCCGATGCTATTGCCCAAGTGCTGGAGAAGAGGATGAATGACCAAAAGAGCATTACTCATTCGCGGCATTCGGAGGGATTAAACAGCCCTGTTTTTGATAGTAAATCTGAAAAGGCGGGGGAGGTTGTAGCCGCTTTAAAGAAATCTAATGTTGTAGGCGTTTGTCCTGACTGCGGAGATTCTTTGAGGTATCAGGAAGGGTGTATAACTTGTGCTTCCTGCGGGTATTCGCGCTGCTAGACAGACACAGAAGACAGAGGACAGAAGTTATGAGGAACAAGGGACAAGAACCAAATAATAAATAAATCATAAGCACTAAATCCTAAACCCTAAACAAACTCAAAATGAAGAAAATACAAAATCCAAAACAAAGTTTAGAACATTTGAAATTGAAATTTAGGATTTGTTTAGGATTTAGAAATTAGGATTTAGGATTTTTTGGTAATACAGATAAAAGGAAATAGACACCTATTTTAAGTCATAAGTCATAAGATGGAAGATAGAAGGTAGAATCTTTTACACCTACGAGGTGGCCTTTAGGATTCCTCGTAGGTGTGTGCAGGTGGTGTGGTTAAACTGATAAATTGTTACATTGTTAAATTGATAAATTGATAGACAAAGACAGAGGATAGAGGTCAGAAGGCAGAGAGAAACGATAAAGGAAGGTTAATATTTATGGATAAAGATGCTATCTTAGGGCAATTAGAATCAGCGGCAAAGTCTATCTTTGATAATTTATCTTTGGATAACATTTTCAAAAGTATAGGGTTTGACGGTAATAATCCGCGTTTGGGATGGGTTATTCCTCCTGATTTTTCTGATATTGAAGCTGAGCTTTCAGAGTGTATTGAACTGGTGTCAGGTAAAGATAAATTTATATTTGCCGGAATGGGAGGTTCAATTAATGGGATAAAAACTCTAATTAGTTTAAGTAACAGCAGTAATATTTACGCTTTGGATAGTTTAGATCCTAAGGCAATCAATGAAGTTTTATCTTCAATAGGCGGATTGGATAAAGTTTTAGTCTGTGCTGTCAGCAAGTCCGGAACCACAAAAGAAACACAGCTTATAGCCGGCAGTTTGAGGGAATCTTTAGGCAGTGATTATAAAAAACATTTTGTCTGGATGAGTGATAAGCCTTCTTTTGAGAAGCTGGATTCTTCCGGATGGCAGGATGCGAAAAAGATTTCTATACAGGTTAATGGGAAGGATGATATCGGGGGAAGGTTTAGTTCTCCTCATACAATGGTTTTCTTCTTTCCTCTTTTTCTTATTTTGCGGAGGGATATCTCTAAAGTCAGGGATTTATGGGAAAAGTATGTTTCGTCGCGCAAAGAGGTAATAGATAAAGCTTATGCTTATGCTTTGAAATATAAGGAGATAAATGAGGGCAAATTCCAGGTAATAATTAAAGATAAAGTGTATGAAGGGATTGTTAACTGGGTTATTCAGCTTTTTCAGGAAAGCCTGGGGTCAAAAAAAGACGGTTTTTTTGTAAAAGCTCTTGTTACAAAGCCGAAGACATCTCTTTTAGGGTTTAAGAAAATAGATGCGGGAATAGATACTGAAGATTTATATCTCTATACTATGTCCTGTATGCATTTTCTCCAGATGTTTACGGCTTTCTTTTCGGTGTTCAAAGGCATAAACTTTGTCAGCCAGCCCTATGTGGAGATCTATAAAAAAGAGCTAAAGAAATTAGAGGGTAAAGATATTCCTTCTTCTGAAACGGTTTCTCTAAAAGATTTACCTGCTTATATAGCAAAATATCTGAAACCGGCCTATGAATTTATAGATGTGATACTTTATTCTTCAGAGAATGAGGTTTTTATAAATAGTTTGAAGTCAAGGCTGGCTAAAACTTTTCCGGATAAGAAAGTTTCTGTGTTTTTGGGAAGCGACTGGAATCACCATTCTTATCAGGCAGCATTTAAAGATTCAAAGACTCTGTTTGTTATAGCTGTGAGGAAAAATTACGAAAGGAAAAGTCTCTTTATCAGTCCGGAAACAGCTTTTCGCAGCAGCCGGATGCTGCAATCTATAAGTTATGCCACTTTTAAAACTCTTGAGGATAAAGCTGTATATATTTCCTTTTAAATAGAAAAACCCACGGTAACTTTTTTTATATGAAGGTTAACTCTTCCTTTTCAGATTCTTGTTAAGCTTAGATATTTCTTTTATTATAGAGTTTATCTTCTTATTCTTTTGCCATTTGTTTTTTGGCAGGCCGGATAAAGTTTTGCCTAATTGATAATAAAGCTTTTCTTTTTGAATAGCGGAATTTATAAACGCGATATTATCTTTGCTTTTCTCAGAAGCCTTTTCCAGAGATTTTTCTCCCTTTTTCAGAAGCGCTGCGGCTTCTTTTGATATCTTTTCAATTTCTTTCTTTGATGTTTCCCATAGTTTGGTTAAAGTTTCCTGAATGGGCTCATTTTTCTTTTTCATCCTGTCTCCTTTCTTTATCGTTAAAAAAGCTATTTTAAATAATCCTGCTTTTATGTTTTTATATTAGCATATAAAAGATATTTCAGCAATTAATTTTTTTGTCCTTTCTTATTTTTTGTGAGATTGAAAAAAAGGCGGGAAGTGAGGAATCTCGAACATTATACTAATGGTGCTGCTGCATAATAACAGCACCACAATAATTAGCAGGCTGTTTGTTAATAACCGGGAAAATGTTGTGCCCGTAAGGATATAGGGTATAGCATTTTCGGGTTAACCGTTCCATTCCACCCGCCGGGTGGGATAGGTAAAAACGGGCATAAAGGGAATCTTGTTTGTAGATAATAAAAGGAAGGTGTATAATAAAATATTTATACAGGATGAGGTGAATTATGATTGAGGCGGTAAGGAAGATTGGGGAATGGGAGATAAAAAATTTGGGAAGGATAGGATGACGAAAATCGAGAAAGTTGTATATAATATCTTATGCATACGATTTTGTATACAATGTTTGGCAAAAGGGTAAGAATATGTGGTTACAGAGGAAATCAAGGCAGAGGTAGATGTAAAACCCGTATCAGCTTCCCTTAAAGGCACGCCGATGCCTGGGTTTCTTGGCACATTCTCGGTCAATTTCCATATTCCCGACCTCTGGGGTATCGGCAAGCCGGTTTCAAGGGGGTTTGAGACGGTGAAAAGACTATAAATTTAGTTGAAATAACTGTAAAGATAGTATATACTATTTTTACAGTAGTGATAAAAAAGTATAGATAAATGAAGATATGAAATATGTTCAGCGTTTATTATTAGATAAACTTAAAAAGAGCTTTAGGCGGAACCGTATTGTTATTATTATCGGCAGCCGCCAGGTGGGCAAGACTACTATTATGAAAATGTATCAGAAATGTATACCCGCGAGACTGCGGGATTTTTATTTTAATCTGGAGGATATCGCGGCTCTGGATATATGCCAGGATATTGACAGCCTGAGTGCTTATTTAAAAGATAACGGCCTGGATGCTAAAAAACAGAAAGCATTTTTAATTATAGATGAATTCCAATATATAAAGAATGCCACCAAACTTTTTAAAATACTTTATGATTTGTTTCCCGGCGTTAGGATTTTGGCCTCCGGTTCATCATCGATAGAGATTCAAAAGCACTTAAAAGAATCTCTTGCCGGAAGGAAGAAGGTTTACAATTTATATACGTTAAGTTTTGAAGAATTTATCAGATTTAAAAATGAAGACGAATATCGTAGATACGCGAAGTTAAGCTTTCAAAATACCTCACCGGCTTTAATTGAAATATACAATGAGAAATATTTAAATGATTACCTTGTTTATGGCGGTTATCCCAGAGCGGCCCTGAGCAGAAACAAAAGAGAAAAAATAGAGGAATTGCAGGATATTTACAACTCCTATATTCAGAAAGATATTAAATCTTTGCTTGAGGGCGAGAATATATCCGCCTATAACAATTTATTAAAGGTTATGGCATCTCAAATAGGTAATTTGCTCAACGTAAATGAATTGTCCAATACTCTTAATACCGGGCGGCGGAAGATACTGAATTATTTGGAGATTTTAGAACAAACATTCATTATTAAGTTACTGCGGCCTTTTCATTCCAATAAAAGGACGGAAATAAGCAAGATGCCGAAACTTTACTTTCTGGATAATGGGATCATAAATTTCAGTATAGGCAGTTTTGGGCACATTAATTATCGGCCTAACTTAGGCAGTTATGTAGAGAATTTTATCTTTACGGAAATTGTAAAATATAAACCTATTCAGTATGGAATGTACTTCTGGAGGACAAAGCTGGGGACAGAGATAGATTTTATATTAGAAGGAGATAATCAATTGATTCCCATTGAGGTTAAATGGCAGGATATGGCCAGGCCGATAATTCCTAAAAGTATTCTTTCTTTCTTTAAAGCGCACAAGAACATTAAACAATCTGTAATTGTTACTAAAAGTTTATCCCGCAAAATAAGCCGGGACGGCA
>CAZSRG010000063.1:0-8172 GCA_964609315.1 uncultured Planctomycetia bacterium | reverse complement strand
CCTTCGGCCGCTCAGGATCAATTCGGCTATAGACTTTTTCTTCGAAAAAGTCTAATTCTCATTGATTAAAAAACCCGGGGAGTTCCGTAAAAGGATGAAAACAATCGGGGCGGAATTTATTTCCCGGAATTTTGAGCGCGATATTTATTGCAATTTTATAGGAGGAATACGTTTATCCGCGGTCCGGTTCATTGGTTATTGTTCCTTGTCTGTGCCCGCCTGTGCCCGCCTGTGCCCGCCTGTGCCCGTGAGGGTATGAGGGTATGAGGGTATGAGAGTATGAGGGTATTGGGATATGAGGGTATTGGGATATGAGGGTATTGGGGTATATCTTGTTTATTCGAAAAAAATGAGAAAACTTCAAAAAAACACCAAAAAAACAGTATACTCTTGACATAAATCTATTTATTTATATAATAAGCTTTAATTCAATGAGACTTAGACTTTTTCGAAGAAAAAGTCTATAGCCGAATTGATCCTGAGCGGCCGAAGGGAGTCGAAGGATCTAGGGTTTAATTCCCCGCAGCTTGTTGCGAGAGAATTATAAAGAATAACTCTTTGATACCCCATAGTTTGCTGCGGGGTAATTCATTTCTTACTAACTTAATATGTGTATGTTTGTCTAACAGCGTATAATTGGTCAAAATAAAGAAAGGATTTGAATGGCACAAGTAAGCCTTCGAAATGTTACAAAGATATATTCCGCGAATATACCCGCTGTGGATAATATAAACTTAGGTATAGAGAACAAGGAATTTGTTGTCCTGGTAGGCCCTTCCGGATGCGGTAAATCAACTACTTTGAGAATGATTGCCGGATTAGAAGACCCGACTAAAGGAAAGATATATATAGGCGATAAGCTCTGCAACAATGTCCCTTCCAAAGACAGAAACATCGCCATGGTTTTCCAGAATTATGCTCTTTATCCTCATATGAATATCTATGAAAATATGGCCTTTGCTTTAAAACTCCGGCATTATCCCAAAACGGAGATTGATAAAAGGATAAAAGAAGCGGCTGATATTCTCGGCATAAAACACCTCTTAACCCGGAAACCAAGGGAAGTTTCCGGAGGAGAAAGACAGCGGGTAGCTGTCGGAAGGGCAATTGTCCGTAAACCGATAGCTTTTCTTTTTGATGAGCCTTTAAGCAACCTTGACGCAAAAATGCGGGTTCAGATGCGGACAGAGATCCACAGGCTTCATCTAAGACTCCAAACCACTATGATATACGTGACTCATGACCAGATAGAAGCTATGACTTTAGGAAACAGGATTGCTGTAATGAAAGACGGGAGAATACAACAGTTAGACGAACCGTTAACGGTCTATGATGAACCTCAGAACAAATTTGTGGCGGGGTTTATAGGGTCTCCTCCAATGAATTTCTTAGAAGGGAAAATAGCGAAATCTGACGGGAAACTTTTCTTTGATAACGGCGAGCTGCAAGTTAAGATTCAGGAACGTATGTATCCAAAACTTCAAAACTACCTGAATAAAAAAATAATCTTTGGTATCCGCCCGGAAAATATATATGATAAGCTGTTTTCTTCTCTATCGTCGTCAGAGAATACCATCAGGGTTAAGTGCGAAGTAATTGAACCTATGGGGTCGGAAAACCACTTAATTCTTTCAACCAACGGCAACAACCTTGTAGCTATTGTTGACTCGCATGATAAGCCTGAACTCGGTGAATATATTGAGATGGTTTTTGATATGAACCATATTCATTTTTTCGATAAGGACACCGAGAAAACTATTGTTTAAAAAAACAAAACTAACCTTTATCTGCTTTTTTGTCTTCTCCTCGGTTTGGCTGTTTTCTATTCTTTCAAACCGTATAGGAATAATAACGGCTTTTACCTGTATATTAATCCTGTCTGTGGCATTATTTTCTATTTTCCTGAGATACCAAAGGCGGCAAAAAGATACAGCTTTGAAAATGGAAGAATGTCAGGAAACCATAAACTTAATTCAATCTGAACTTAACATACAAAAGGAACAGCTAAAAAATATCCCCGAACAAATCAGGAAACTGAACTTGTTTAAAACCCTCATAGAAGAGGTAAGTCAAATACAAGAGCCTTACGAGATATACGCTTTTATCAACCAAAGAATGAAGTTGATTTTTCCTGACTTAGATCTATCAATGATATACATAATCAAACAAAACAAGCTGAATTTGGTATCTTCATATAAACAGAATAATTCTAATCCCATAGAGGATAAACAGGGGGATATTTTAGATTATTGGGTAATTAAACACAATCAGCCTCTTATAATAGAAGATATTAACAGAGAATTCCGTTTTGATTTAGAACAGATTTCGTCTTTAAAAAACAGGGTAATAAATTCCCTTCTTATAAGCCCTATATCTTTAGGCAAAAGAGTATTAGGAACTATACGTATTGAGTCTAAGGAAAAACTCAGTTTTAGTTTTGAAGATTTGAGAGTCTTGTCAGTAATTGCCGATATTGCGGGAATATCTATTGACAGAGCAGAGGTTTTCCAAAAAGTGCAGGAACTGGCTATTAAGGACGGCCTCACCGGCCTATATCTTCGAAGTTATTTCAATGAACGCTTAGAAAAAGAGATTAAACGGGCATTTATTAATTCAAGCCCTATCGGGGTAATTTTAGCCGATATAGATCATTTTAAAAGGATAAATGACAAATACGGCCATGTAGTAGGAGATTTGGTTATTAAACAGCTTTCCCGTATCCTAAAACAGTCTATTGGAAACTCAGGAAATATTGTTGCCCGTTTCGGAGGAGAAGAATTTATAGCTTTCTTAATATCTTCTTCCAAAGAAGAAACTGTTAAAGTCGCGGAATCAATAAAGGAAAAAGTCTCGTCGAATCCGGTGACTTTCCGCAGAAATAAAATTAATTTTACGATTTCGATAGGAGTAGCCGCGTTTCTTGAAGATTCAAAGTATTTGGAAGAACTTATAAGAAAAACTGACACTGCCTTATATAAGGCAAAAAAATCAGGCAGGAATAAAGTATGTTCAGCTTAATACTGATATTACTCTGTTTAACAACTATCTATGCTTGTTGGAAAGAAGCTGGTTCTTCTTTAGATAAACAAAACCAGCTCTTTGAGAAGATAAAGTATTCACAGGATAAATACAATAAGATATTGGCAGAATACAAGATAAGAGTTTCTGAAGAGAATGGAAGAAGGCACAATATACTAACCCTTTATGAAATCAACCACAGTTTATCTCATCTGCTAAATGTTAAAGAAATTCACAGGGTTTTTATAAGTGAACTTAAGAATACAAAAATGATCAATGAGATTAGAATAATAGACAAACCTTCCAAAAATCCTAAAGGGTTCAGCTGTTTTGCCCTTAAAGGAGAGAAGGAAGATATTTATTTAAGCCTAAAATGTTCAGATGAAAATTTATTGAGAGAGTTTCCTTATTTACTATCTCATATAAACCTTATAATT
Source organism: uncultured Planctomycetia bacterium (assembly GCA_964609315.1). GTDB lineage: Bacteria > Omnitrophota > Gorgyraeia > Duberdicusellales > Duberdicusellaceae > CAZSRG01. Next base: position 4,717 of record CAZSRG010000063.1, on the reverse strand, counting down.
GAACGGGCATTAGCATATAAAAAGCTTGAGAGGCTTTCAATTACTGATTCTTTAACCAACCTGGCAAACAGGCGTTATTTTACTGAGCGGTACAGAGAAGAATTCAACCGTTCAAAGAAGTTCGGGTTAAACCTTTCTTTTTCAATAGTGGATATTGACCATTTTAAGCGCTACAACGATACCTACGGACATTTAGCCGGCGATGCTGTCTTAAGAAAATTGAGTTTCTTCTTAAAAGAAAATCTTAGAGAAATAGATTTTATAGGAAGGTTTGGAGGAGAAGAATTCTCAGCTTTTCTGCCTGAAACATCCAAAGAACAGGCAGTAATGGTAGCTGAACGTCTAAGAATAAAGTTAGAGAATACAGAATTCAATATCTATGATGAAAAAATAAAGTTAACTATAAGTGTAGGAATCGCGCAATTTCCCGTTGATTCTGACAAAACAGAAATATTAATTGAAAAGGCGGATACTGCCCTATATAAAGCAAAAAAACAGGGCAGGAACAGAGTCTGTGTTTTGTAACTTCATACTTAACCATTTTGCGCGATTCGCGGTTACTGATTTTGCGTAATCTGTGATTATGGGGCTGTAGCTCAGTTGGGAGAGTGCCTCGTTCGCAACGAGGAAGCCGGGAGTTCAAATCTCCTCAGCTCCATTAATAAATTACCCCGCGGCAAGCCGCGGGGAATTAAACCATAGATCCTTCGACTTCCTTCGGTCGCTCAGGATCAATTCGACTATAGACTTTTTCTTCGAAAAAGTCTAAGTCTCATTGAATTAGAATGAAAAAGATTATTCTGTCTTTGCCGTTCATAATTGCCGGAGGAATTATTCCTTTAACTATTTTTGCTCAACTGGTAAAACAGCCTAACGCAGCCGGCCGATTTTATCCGGCTGATAAGAAAGAACTCGCTCTATCTATAAATAAATACCTTTCCGAAGCCAATCCTTCTGAAATAAAAGGGAAAATACTGGGAATAATAGCCCCCCATGCAGGGTATATATACAGCGGCCCGGTTGCCGCCTGGAGTTATAAAGCAATAGAAGGCAGGAAATTTGATACAGTAATAATCTTAGGTCCGTCGCATTTTTACCCCTTTAAGGGAATTTCTGTCTTTAAACAGGGAGCTTTCTCCGTTCCTTCAGGCCGATTAGATATAGACTCTGATACAGCATCAGATATCCTCAAATTAGATTTTGCCGGCTTTGAACCTAAGGCATTTGACAGGGAGCATTCCATAGAAGTAGAACTGCCTTTCATAATACAGGTTTTAGGTAAAGTAAACCCCGTTAGAAAAGAGTTTTCTAACAGTGTGAAAATAGTCCCGGTTGTTTTAGGATTTATAGACTACTCCCAGGCAGGGAAATTAGCGGATATTTTGATAAAAATATCAAAGAAAAAAAAGATACTGGTTATTGCCTCAACAGACTTATCTCATTATTACCCTTATAAAACAGCAGTAAAGATTGATAAAAAAACTCTCGAATACATAAAAGCCTTAAATCCCTCTGATTTCTGGAATGAAGCCAAGTCAAGAAAGATTGAAGCCTGCGGTTATACGGCAGTAACAGTCTTACTGGATTATTTATCTAAACAAAATGCTGAAATAAAAATACTAAAATACGCTAATTCCGGCGACACTTCCGGTTTTCTTGATAAAGTTGTGGGGTACGCAAGCGCGGCAGGGTATATTCCGGAAGGAAGACAACAGAAGACAGACGACAGAGGACAGACAACAGAGGACAGAAAGCAGAAAACAGAAAGCAGAAAACCGATGATAGAGCACAAAGGAGGGAATATGGGATTAAGCACAGAAGATAAAAAAGAATTAATCAATATAGCCCGAAGTACTTTGCGGATATACCTTACCCAGGGTATTATTCCGGAATTCAAAGTATCCTCTGAAATATTAAAAGAAGAAAGAGGAGCGTTTGTTACCTTAAGAGAAAACGGCAGGCTCCGGGGATGTATAGGAAATATCATCGGCACAAAGCCTCTTTATCTGACTGTAAGAGATATGGCAATATCTGCCGCGGTCCAGGATCCTCGTTTCCCCAAAGTTGAAGAATCAGAACTGCCCGGCATAAACATTGAAATATCCGTGCTTTCTCTGCTCAAAAAGGTCAATTCCGCGGACGAAATAATCTTAGGTAAAGACGGAGTTATAGTTAAACAAGGATTCAGGCAGGGTGTTTTTCTACCCCAGGTAGCGGAAGAAACCGGATGGACAAAAGAAGAATTTCTAAGCCATTTGTGCAGTGAAAAAGCCGGTTTGCTTCCTGATGCCTGGAAAGATAAAAATACTGAACTTTATTCCTTTACAGCCTCTGTCTTTTCAGAGGATGATTTTAATCAATGAGACTTAGGCTTTTTCGAAGAAAAAGTCTATAGCCGAATTGATCCTGAGCGGCCGAAGGGAGTCGAAGGATCTATGGTTTAATTCCCCGCAGCTTGCTGCGTTTCCTTTTTTGGAGAAGTTTTTGATACCTCGCAGTTTGCTGCGAGGTAGTTTATTAAAAAATGAAGCCATTATTAATTTCCGGTTGATAAATTCTTCCCCGCATGTAAAATAGCATAATGGATAAAGCAGCTATCGGAATAGACTGGGGCGGGACATTTGTTAAATTAGGAGTTTTTGACTCTAAAGGACGGATAGTTTCCAAGTATTCTTATTTGTCAGAACCTCTAACAAACCCTGATGATTTCTTTAATTTTATTTACGAATCCATAAATAATTTAAGAAAAAAATATTCTTTAGAGAAAGCGGGGATAGGCGTACCCGGGCCGGTTGATACCGGGAAAGGGGTTATTTATTATCTTCCAAACATCAAAGGCTGGGAGAATTTTCCTTTCAAAAAAAAGTTTCAGAAGAAATTCAAAATCCCCCTGTTCATAGATAATGATGGAAATACTTCAGCTTTAGCCGAACTTAGAAGAGGAAAAGCCAAAGGTATTACAACCGGCATCGTTTTTACCTTAGGGACAGGTTTGGGCTGCGGTTTAATTATAAGAGGAAAGATTTTTAGAGGGAGATGCTCAGCCGCGGAAGCCGCGCATATGCCTATCGTATTAAAAGGAAAAAAATGCGGATGCGGAGGGACAGGATGTGTTGAAACCCTGTTAGGAAACAGTTATTTTATCAGCAAAGTTAAGTCTATGCCCGGATACAAAAAGAGCCCTGTAAGCAGGATTAAAAACATGGACCCGTATAATATCTACCAGGCGGCAAAAGAAAAAGACAGATTTGCTTTAAAATGCTGGGTTTATTTCGGAAAAATCTTAGGCCGGTTTTCTTCAGGATTAATCAACCTTCTTAATCCTGAACTGATAGTTATTGGAGGAGGGTTATCAGGGGCTTTTCCTTTCTTTAAACAAGCTATGGAAGAAGAGATATCATACCAGGCAATGAAACCTCAGTCTCAGCAAGTTAAAGTTGTAAAAAGCCGGCTGGGAAAAGATACCGGTATTATTGGAGCCCGCGAACTCACTTTGGAAAAATAACAGCCTTTATTGGAAAAAAGCTTTCTACACTTTAAGGACTATGATAATTGCCAGAACCGTTTCCCAAACGAGAAAGGCTGTCAAACAAGCCCGAAAAAGGGGTAAAACAATCGGGTTAATCCCCACTATGGGGGCTCTGCACAAAGGGCATATATCTTTAATAAAAGCTTCTCTTAAAGAAACGGGATTTAGCGCGGTAAGCATATTCGTAAACCCTCTTCAGTTCTCTCCAAATGAAGATTTTAAGAAATATCCCCGTAAATTCAGCGCTGATGAGAAGCTGTTAAAGAAAACCGGTGTTAATCTTCTCTTTTACCCCTCTGTTGACACAATTTATCATCCTAACCATTCCGTTTACGTAGAGGAAACCTCTTTAACTAATTTTCTTTGCGGAAAGTCCCGGCCCGGCCATTTTAAGGGAGTAGCTACCGTTGTTGCTAAACTCTTCAATATCATCCAGCCTGACATTGCCTTTTTCGGCCAAAAAGATTATCAGCAGGCTCAAATTATCAAAAGAGTAACAACCGGCCTTAATTTCCCTGTCAAAATAAAAGTTATGCCTATTATAAGAGAAAAAGACGGAATAGCTATGAGTTCCCGCAATGCCTACCTTAATACCCAGGAAAGGAAAGATGCTTTGGCCCTTTATCAGTCTCTGAAATTAGCTGAAAAATTAGCAAAAAACGGCTGTAAAGATAGCGGGATAATCAAAAGAAAAGTGAGAACTCTTATAAAGGCAAAAAAGTCCGCCAGGATAGATTATGTTGAAATAACCGATATTGAAACCCTGCGGCCCCTAAAACAGATAGAAGATAAAGCTCTTTTAGGATTAGCTGTATTTATAGGAAAAACAAGGTTAATAGACAATACGATTCTTAGGACAAAAAGACATATTAGATAATGTTAAAAGTTTTATACAGACAGAATGATTGAATATGAAAGGGTATGCTTTTAGTGGTAAAAAAATTCTAAGCACTAAATCCTAAATTCTAAACAATATCAAATGGCCAAAATACAAAACCCAAAACAATGTTTAGAACATTGGTATCAGAATTTAAGTTTAGTTTAGGATTTAGCTGATAGCTGATGGCTCATAGTAAATAAGAAAGGCTTTATGATCTGTTGTGTATTTTTTTACTTTTGATAATACGAGAAATAAAGGAAACGCAGCAAGCTGCGGGGAATGAACCCATAGATCCTTCGACTCCCTTC
>CAZSRG010000062.1:0-8178 GCA_964609315.1 uncultured Planctomycetia bacterium | reverse complement strand
CAGGATCAATTCGGCTATAGACTTTTTCTTCGAAAAAGTCTAAGTCTCATTGATTTAAAACTCCGGGGACACTCACCTAATTATTCTTCTTTGGCCATGGTTTCTTTCTCTTTAGGTCTTTTCTAATCAATTCTTTCAGCTTCTTTATGTATTTATCAGAACCTAACGGCCGTCTTGTCCGAGCATGCTTTTCAACCGGGAAAATGCTGTACCCTAAGGGCAGGCTTCGCACTTGAAAACGCAAAATGCTCATAACGCCCGGCAGCCTAAATAGTTGCATTAAACAAAGGTCGTACTAAAAAGCACACAGCATTTTCCCCTTAGGTAACCCCGACCTTTCCATATTTTTCTTGCCTGCGGCTGGAAAATCTGGGGCCGGCCCTTTACCCTTACGGGTACAGGCGGGCAAATAATGCTAACCGCGTTATTTGGGTTAAGAAGATTCTTGTCTGTCTTGTTATCTTCTTCTACTAAAGATGAAGACCAATCTTTTATTTCGGAAAGCACAAACTCAGAAATTAATCATTCTTGTACACCAGACATACACAGGCCGCTGAAGTTGTTTTTTCCAAATTTAACATTCCAACATTCTTGAGAATGTTGGAATGTTGCCGTAGATTAGGAAAGAAGGCTCTTTCCGCATTTCGAAGGCCTGCCCCATCCGCGTTCGATATTAGCCTTTAAGGGCTGAGAGATTATGCCTTTTTCGGTTATAAGACAGGTAATCAATCCCGCAGGCGTAAGGTCAAAAGCGGGATTCCATACCGGAACTTTCAAAGGGGTTATCTGTTTCTTTTGAATAAATCTGATTTCCCTCTCATCGCGCAGTTCAATAGGGATATCTTCTCCTTTATCCAGACTCAAATCAAAGCTGGATGAAGGAGCCGCTACATAAAAGGGTATTTTATGATGTTTTGCTAAAACAGCAAGGTTGTATGTACCGATTTTATTCGCGGTGTCTCCATTTGAGGCAATCCGGTCAGCGCCAACAATGATTTTATCTATTTTCCCCATCTTCATAAGGTAAGCGGCCATATTGTCACAAATTAAAGTTACATCCACTCTCCTGAAAAGGAGTTCCCACGCAGTCAGACGGGCGCCTTGAAGAAGAGGACGGGTTTCATCAGCATAGACTTTTATACTGCCGTATTTACGCCGGGCTTCATAGATAATAGACAGGGCTGTCCCCTCTCCGGAAGTTGCCAAAAACCCAGCGTTGCAGTGAGTAAGAATCCTATCCCCGGGGTTAATCAGTTTTATCCCCGACTCGGCTATTTTCCGGCAGAGAAGGATGTCCTCTCTATGAATAGCCTTTGCTTCTTTCTTTATAATCTCTTTAAGCGCGGGAGTATTTTTACCTGAGTTATCCTCCGCTTTTCTCTTTATCCTATCCAATGCCCAGGAAAGGTTTACTGCCGTAGGCCGGCTTGTTTTTAAATAGGAAATATCTTTGTTGAGATGTTTGAAGAATTCTCTTTTAGATTTGAATTTGCGATTCTTTAACGATAGGTAAAGGCTGTATCCGGCAAAGACCCCGATTAAAGGAGCGCCTCTTACTTTAAGGCTTTTAATAGCCTTAAAAGCCTGCTCAAGCGAAATGATTTTCAGATACTCTACTTTTAAGGGAAGTTTTGTCTGGTCTAAAACAACAAGCTCGTCTCTTTTAAAAATCAAGGAATGTTTTTTCATCTACTCTTACCGCTCAAGTTTTTTAATGGGGGCTGTCCCTATTTAAATCTTATACAAAGATTTGGCATTGGCCAAAACAGCGCCGATTACTTTTTCTTCCGAAACACCCTTAACCTGAGAGATGGTTTTCACAACTTCGGGAATGTATAAAGGGGAATTTCTTTTGCCGCGGGCTATCTGAGGGGCAAGAAAAGGAGAGTCCGTTTCAGTCAGGATCCTCTCTAAAGGCATTTCTTTTACCGCCTCTCTTAAGGAGTCGGCTTTTTTGAAAGTGATATTTGCCGAAAAGGAGGCAAAGAATTCCTTTCCGGAAATCTTTTCAATAAAAGATTTGTCATAAGAGAAACAATGGAACACCGCTTTTTTAACTTTGTTTTCTTTCAGGAAACGGATAATTTTGCCTTCAAAACCGCGGTTGTGAATAATTAAAGGTAAATCCGCCTGTTTTGCCAAATCTAAAAGAGAAAGAAACATCTTTTCCTGTATTTTTAGCCCTATTTTGCTTTTGTAATCCAGTCCGGTTTCTCCAATAGCTTTTATCTTAGGATTAGAGTCAAGATATGATGACAAAACTTTAAGAGATTTACTGCTGAATTTGTCGGCATAATAGGGATGAAACCCTAAGGAGAAATAAATTAGCTTTTGCCGGTTAAATAAGCTGAAAACCTTATCCGCTGTTTCTAAGTCAAGAGTGCTTTCAATAAGAGCGTAGAATTTACCTTCGGCTTCTTTAAGTATGGCTTCCCTGTCAAGGTCAAATTCCGGAAATGATAAGTGACAGTGTGAATCAATCAGCATTTTTCTATACGGGGAAATAAGGGTTTGTCTTTTTTTATTTTTGTCCCGGGCTTTAACCTGCCGAAACGCGCTTCTTCTAAAAGATTAAGCTTTTCAAAATCGGCAGAGATGCCTAACTGGCGGTAAACTGACAGAGAGGTATCGGGAATAAAAGGATAAAGGTATACGCCGGTTATTCTTATGGATTCCAATAAGCCGTAAATAAACCGGGATAAGTCTTCTGTTCTCTTTTCTTTGAAAAGAGACCATGGTTTGGTAGTTTCAATGGATTTATTCATCGCGGTAATAACTTCCCATACGGATTCTAATGCCGAAGAGAAATCCATTTCTTTCATAGACCGCGTATATTTTTCAGGGAGAGAATCAAGGATGCCCCTATATTCACAGAAGGCATCTTTTCCTAAAAAAGGGACTTCTCCCTGAAAATATTTATCGGCCATATTCAGGCTTCTGAAAACAAGATTTCCCCAGTCATTTGCCAAATCGCTGTTTGTCCTGTTTATGAAAGCTTTTCGGGAAAATTTCCCGTCTGCGCCAAAGGGCGTTTCACGGAGAAGGAAGAAACGAAACGCGTCTCTGCCGAACTCTTCAACTAAGTCAAGAGGAGAAACAGCGTTCCCTTTCGATTTCGACATCTTTTCGGTTTTATCGTCTTTCTCAATCATCCACCAGCCATGAGCAAAAATACATTTAGGTAAAGCAATCCCCAAAGCCTTTAATATAATCGGCCAGTATACGGCATGCTGGCGAAGGATATCTTTTCCTATACAATGAATATCTGCCGGCCAGAAAACGCTGAGTTTATCTTTGCCGGAAGAAAAGCCGACAGCGCTGAGATAATTCATAAGGGCATCAAACCAGACGTAGGTTACATAACCGGAATCAAAAGGAAGCTCAACCCCCCATTGAAGGCGCTCTTTAGGGCGGGAGATGCAGAGATCTTTTAAACGGTTGTTTTTCAAAAACCCGGTGACCTCGTTATAACGGATTTCCGGCTTTACAAAACCGGGGTTCTCTTTCAAATAGTCAACCAGCCAGTCCTGATATTTTGACAGCTTAAAGAAATAGTTTTTCTCTTCTATAACTTCTGCTTTCCGTCCGCAGTCAGGGCACTTGCCTTCAACAAGCTGAGATTCGTCCCAGAAAGATTCGCAGGGAGTGCAGTAGAGGCCTTTATAAACTGACTGATAGATATCTCCGTTCTTATGCAATCGCGAAAGGGATTCCCTAACGGCCTTAATATGCCGGTCTTCGGTGGTCCGGATAAAATCAGTGAAGTTTACGTTGAGAACATCCCAGAGGTTCCTGAAGTTTCCGGATATCCGGTCAACGAAATCCTTCGGAGATAGGCCATGCTCGTCAGCGGCTTTTTTTATCTTCTGGCCATGTTCATCCGTCCCGGTAAGGAAATAAACATTATCCCCTGTCATCTTCTTAAACCTGGATAGAACATCACAGGCTATATTAGTGTAAGCATGCCCTAAATGAGGCGCCGCGTTTACATAATATATAGGCGTAGTTATATAAAACTTACTGAGGTCCATAGATAACTCTTTCCCTCTCCTCGGTTTCATATTCAAGAAACACTTCCCGCTTTAAAGGATTCACATCCAAGACCTTAGCTTTCCCTTTTGGCGTATTAATGATTTTCCCTTCTCTGGGAAGTTTCTTGCCTAACTCTACATAGGTTCTATACTCGTAATTTAAACAGCACATCAACCTCCCGCATATCCCTGAAATCTTTGTAGGGTTTAAAGGGAGTTTCTGCTCTTTTGCCATTTTGATAGTTACCGGCTCAAAATTCTTTAAGAACCTTCGGCAGCATAACCTTCTCCCGCAGGGGCCGATACCCCCAAAAAGACGGGTTTCATCCCTGACCCCTACCTGACGCATCTCTATACGGGTTTTAAATATCTTTGCCAGGTCCTTGACCAGTTCGCGGAAATCAACCCTGTTTTCGGAAGTAAAGTAAAAGATGATTTTTGATTTGTCAAAAGAGTATTCGGCATCAAGGAGTTTCATCTTAATTCTATGATCTTTGACTTTTTCGCTGCAGGTTTTCAGGGATTCTTTCGCCTGAATACGGTTTTCTTTTATTACCCGGAAATCGTCAACTGACATTATCCTTAAAACCTTTTTTACGGATTTCTTAGGCTCGGAAAACAGTTTTTCCGGAGCAGCAATAACCTGCCCATAATCCATTCCCCGGTCAGCTTCAACTATAATATAATCGCCGATTTCTATATCCATACCATCAAAAACAAAATTAGCGATTAAGCCCACATCCCTAAGACGGACAGTTACTTTTCTCATTTATTCATCCTTTCTACTCAAGTATGTTTGCTAAAAAGTTGTTGGCTAAATTTATATTTATATTGTCTAAAGCAGGGTAAAGAACCATTAAAGAAGTTATTTTATCTTCTATGCTTTCTAAAGTAAACTTTTTCTGGTAACGGTATATTTTTTCTCTGAAATCGCTGTTAATCACCAGGGCTTCATTATTGGTTTTTAACAAGAGGCAGTCCCGTAAAAAAGTCAGGAGAATAAAAACGGATTCTTTCAGTTTGCCGCGTTGTTTCGCGAAAACGCTTAAAGACTCAATGACTCTCTTCCTAATTGCCGGCAATTTCCCGGAAACAAGCTCGGATGCCCGGCTTAAATCAGATTCGGATATCTTCAAAACCAGTTCTCTGTCAATACCCCCGCCTGATAAATTGTCCAGGCACTCGCGCGCTTCCGGAAGAGAAAGAGAAAACCATAGTTTTTGAGCCCGGGACTTTATTGTCCCAAGCATATTCTCAGGTTTTGAGGTTATAAGGAAAAACAGAGTATCCTTAGGCGGTTCTTCTAAAGTCTTCAGAAAAGCATTTCCCGCCTCAGGAGTAAGCATATCAGCATTGTCTATGATTACAACCTTATAAGCTAAGCCTCTATTTTTCAGAAAAACCCGCTTTTCTATCATTCTTATTTCGTCAATCTTTATAAATTTGTCAGAAGAGATATCAATTAAATCAGGATGAGCGCCGCTTATAATCTGCCTACAGTCAGGGCAGTTTAGACAAGGAGGATTATCTTCTCCGCAGTTTAGCATCATAGCTATATATTTAGCAGCCTTACGTTTACCTATCCCTTTTTTGCCGGTGAACATGTAGGCATGGGCTAAACGGTTATGTTTTCTCAAGACTTTGAAATAGTCAATCACTTTCCGGTGCCCGATTAAATTGAAATTGTTGTTTTTCATTTAAGAGTTACTGCTTTACTTACAATTTCTATGATTTTATGGTTAGCTGATGATTTGTCCTCTGACCTGATTACTTTTATTCTTTCGGAATACTTCTCAGCTAAAAGCCTATACCCTTTTTGGATATTCCGGTGAAAAGTTAAAGGCCTTTTCTCAATACGGTCTTTGCCCCATTTTATGCGGGATAAAGCATTTTCCGGCTTGACATCAAGAAAGAAAGTCAAGTCCGGACACACTCCTAAAGAAGCAAATTCAACTATGCTTTTAATCCTCTCTATTCCCAGCTTGAGGGCGTAACCCTGATATACCAGAGTTGAGTCTGAGAACCGGTCGGATATCACTATTCCCGGCTTTCTCAGGACAGGGATTAACTTTTCCTTTATAAACTGCGCCCTGGACGCGAGGTAAAGAAACAGTTCTGTTTCAGGATGAATACGTCCTTGTGAATTGAGGAGTATTTTCCTAATCTTCTCGCTTAATTCCGACGAGCCGGGCTCTCTGAAAACAACACAGTTTATCTTCTTCTCCTTAAAGAACTTGGATAAAAGCCTTATCTGGGTACTCTTCCCGGATCCTTCCCCCCCCTCAAAAGTTATAAAAAAAGCCTTTTTAGAGAAAACAGATTTATTTTTCATTGATTTCCTTTACTCTCCATAAAGTGGTACCGTCGGAAGAGTCCTCTAAAACCACTCCCTTAGAATCAAGTTCATCACGGATAGAATCAGCCTTAGAAAACTCTTTATTCTTACGGCAAAGAGCGCGTTCGGCTATTTTTTGATTGATAAAATCCAGCAATTCAGGAGAAACTTTCTTTCCCAACGGGAAGATGTCCAAAAGGATAAGGATTTTGTATAAAACAGTCTTTAATTCCGAAAAGAACAACTGAGGCTGTTCTTTTTGTTTTCCAGACAAAGCGATTAAATCAAAGACTTTGGAAAAAGCCAAAGGCATATTGAAATCGTCATCCATAGCTTCAATGAATTCTTTATAGATACCTTTAATCTGCCGGTTTGTGATTTTATCGGGAGAGCTTAAAATCTCAAACTGAGAGAGGTTTCGGATAAGGATTGAAATTCTTTCTTTAACCCTTGATGATTCATCAATTTTTTCCTGAGAGAAATCCGAAGGACTGCGGTAATGCGACGAGAGGTATAGAATCTTTAACGTCTCTGCCGAATAACGAGTTACAGCATCATGAAGAGTAATAAAGTTCTTAAGAGATTTTGACATTTTCTGGTTATTCACAGTAATCAGGCCATGGTGAATCCAGACCCTCGCGAAATTTCTTCCACTTTTTGCCTTTGCCTGGGCTATTTCATTCTCATGGTGGGGAAAAATCAAGTCTCTCCCTCCTCCATGAATATCAAAATCCTCTCCCAGGTATTTCTCAGCCATAACCGAACATTCAATATGCCAGCCGGGCCGGCCTTTCCCCCAGGGAGAATCCCAGCTGACTTCATTTTCTTTTGCAGTTTTCCAGAGGGCAAAATCAAGAGAATCCTCTTTATCGGAGTTAATATCTATCCTAACACCTTCAAAAAGGCTGTTTAAATCCTTTTTTCCGGAGAGTTCGCCGTAAGAAGAAAAATCATCCCTGTATTTCTTCACCCTGAAATAAACTGAACCTTTGGCTTCATAAGCATACCCTTTTTCTATAAGAGTTTTAATAAACCCGATAATATCAGGAATATGCCCGGATGCCTTAGGTTCAACATCAGCTTTCTCAATTCCTAATTCCGACAAGTCGCGGTAATAACTTTCTATATAACGCGAAGTTAAATCTTTCCACGCTTTATCTATTGTTTCTTCCGGACAGGCCTTCAAATATTCCCTGCACTTTACAAGTATCTTGTCGTCAATATCGGTTATGTTCCGGACAAAAGTAACTTTATACCCCTTAAACTTCAGATACCTGCGGATAACTTCAAAAATGTAAAGCGACCTCCCGTGTCCTATATGGCAGTCGTCATATACGGTAACTCCGCAGGTATAAATACCCACAGAATCAGGATTTAAAGGCTTGAATGCCTCTTTCTTCCGGGTTAAAGTGTTATATATATACAGCATATTGACTAAAATTTGCGTGATAAGATATCCTTACTAAACCCCGATTATACCTGCTTTTTCATATCTAATCAAGAAGATTGCCAAAATCCTATTGCCAAAATCCGCAGGGATGACGAATAGATAAGGTATTTTAGCATGCAAACATGTGCAGAATAAGAATTTTTTGGGTATATAAATCAAGAACAGACGTTCCCCCTAAAATATGATAAATTATGATGTAGGCGGGGGATACCTAAAACATCGTGTTTTTATTCAAGGGCACTGAAGGCGAATTTGAAAATGGCTGGAGTTGATATTTTCTAAATTCGTTTCATCCAGAACGCTGGTACGTAATGACTCCAGTAACCGGCGAGCGATATTTCTGATACTACCAAAAGTTTTCT
>CAZSRG010000061.1:0-8335 GCA_964609315.1 uncultured Planctomycetia bacterium | reverse complement strand
CGAAGGGACTCCTCGTAGGTGGTTCAGGTTTCCCGGGAGGAGGAGTATGCATTGCCAGTGTTTGACATAAGCGATATTTTATGATATAAAAAAGGCCTATGGTAAATATTGAGTCTTAAAATTATAAGGATATGGAAAATAAAGTAAGTGAAGAAATAAAACAGGGCGCTTTGGGGGCGGCTGTGTCTTATATTTTCTTTATCTGCATTTTTGTCCTGATTAAAGATAAGAGAAACAGCTTTTCTCATTATCACGCGAAACAGGCTTTAGTCCTGTTTTTGTTCCTGATTATCTGCTGGGTGTCCGGCATGGTTCTGCCTGTCTTAGGATGGCTTATATCCTTTTTTGGGACAATATCTTATCTGATTTGTTCGGTAATAGGTGTTTTCTCCAGTTTAATGGGCAGGAAGGTAAGCTTTCCGGTTATAAGCGGGATAGCGGAAAAGATGGTTATTTAAATGGTTTTAGGTTTCTTGTTCGGAAGAAAAAAAGAAGATAAAGTTAAGTTCCATTTTACAGGCAGTAATAAAAACCAGGCTAAGAAGCCAAAACTTAAGCCCAAACCTGAGCCTAAATCTAAGGCTAAAACTAAGGCTAAATCCAAGCCTAAGCCTAAAATTAAATCTAAGGCAGGAGTTGTAAAGAAAAAAGCCCTTCAGAGAAAGAAGAAGTCTGTTAAAGCTTTAGCTGAATCTGTTAAGAAAAATAAGAAAGTTAATAAGGCAGGAAAAGGAGATAGTAAGGTTTCTAAACTAAGAAGAGCCCAAAAACCTTTGAGCAGGATTAAAAGCCGGATTGTTAAAGCAAAACCTGTTGTCAAAAAAGTCCAGCCTAAAGAAGTTTTAATCGGAAGAATAACTCATTTCTTTGCTAAACCTTCCGCCGGGGTAATAAAGCTCTCAAAAGGAAATATCTCTTTAGGTAAAAAGATACATATTAAAGGCAGGCATACTGACTTTATTCAGGATGTGTTTTCTCTGCAGATAAATAACAAGCCGGTTGATAAAGCCTTAAGGGGTAAAGAAGTCGGCTTGCGGGTTTTAGAAAGAGTCCGAGGGAAAGATAAAGTGTATATTCTTAAATAGGGGTAAAAGCTGTATTAAAGGATAAGGTCAAAGGCCTTGGGGAGGCATATTATAAATCCAAAATCCAAATACTACAAAACCCGAAATAAAGTTTAGAACATTTGAAATTGAAATTTAGAATTTATTTAGGATTTAGAAACTAGGATTTAGGATTTGGTTATAATATAAGAAGATGGGACAGAAGGTATGCAAGAGATAAATCCTAAGCACTAAACTCTAAATTCTAAACAATATCAAATGACCAAAATGGAAAATTCAAAACAATATGATTTAGAAGAACGGACATTTAAGTTTGCAAAGCGAATAGGAGGATTTGTTAAGAAGCTTCCCATGAACATAGGCAACATAGAAGATGCAAGGCAGTTGATAAAGTCGTCTGGTTCTGTAGGAGCAAATTATATTGAGGCCAATGAATCTCTAAGCAAAAAAGATTTTGCAATGAGGATTAAGATAAGTAGAAAAGAAGCAAAAGAAAGTAGGTTTTGGCTTAGGTTAATAGAGCCAACGGATAATCAGGATAAAGAAAAGGGAGTATTGATTCAGGAATCAACGGAATTGATGAAAATTTTTGGCTCAATTGTTGAGAAGTCTAAGTAATGTTTAGAATTTTGGCATCAGAATGTAAGTTTAGTTTAGGATTTAGAACATTTGATATTTGAAATTGTTTAGAGTTTAGAGCTTAGAATTTAGAGTTTTTAATATAATGGGAGGCTAAAAATATGCATAGAATTTTCACATTTGAGTTGGATTCTATTGAGCGGGATACCTGGCGGGTTTTTCGGATAATGAGCGAATTTGTTGAGGGGTTTGAGGGGTTAAACCATATCCGGAAAAGCGTCGCGATGTTCGGCTCTAAACGGGCAAAACCTAACAGCAGGCATTATAAGGCAGCTTATAAGACCGCTCTTATGCTGGGTAAGGCCGGATTTTCGATTTTAACCGGAGCAGGCCCGGGTATTATGGAGGCGGCTAACAAAGGCGCCCTTAAAGCGGGAGTTGAGTCTGTCGGCCTAAACATTCTTATTCCCGAACAGCAGAAAGCCAATCCTTATGTCAATTATCTTTTGGAGTTTAAGTACTTTTTTATAAGGAAAGTTATGTTCGCCAAGTATTCAAAAGCTGTTATTGCTTTTCCCGGAGGATTTGGGACATTGGATGAGCTGTTTGAAAGTTTAGCTTTAATTCAAACTGGAAGAATACCCAAAGCACCGATAATATTTTTTGACCGGAAGTACTGGCAGGGGCTTAATTTATGGCTCAGGAATACTTGTAAGGCTAAGGGCGCTTTAATAGAGAAAGATTTAAGCCTGTTTAAAATTGTGGATGAACCTGAAGAAGCGGTTGCTGAAATTAAAAAAGCATATTCTTAATAAGAGTCTATGAAAATCTGGCTGAGAGCGTGGAAAAAACTTGATATTAATGAAATCGCTGATTCTCTTTTAGTAATAGGTTTATCAAAAGCTGAGTGTTTTTCCTGCCATGAGATTGGGCTTTCTAAAGAAACTACTGTTTGCCCCAAGTGCGGCCGGAAATTCCGTTATGCCGGGTTCAGGAAGAAGGCAGAAGTAAGGTATTTGGAGCTTATTACTTCATCCGGCCTTGAAATAATTGATTTTGACGACTTTTTGAAAGAGTTTAACCGCGTTAAAGCCAGAAATTTTCTTAACAAGCGTTAGAGGCAAGACCTTCAGGCAGTGTCAAGAGTTGTATGAAAAAGTATAGGCAGTGGGAAGAAAATCCTAAATCCTAAATCCTAAACCCTAAACAAACTCAAAATGAAGAAAACCCAAAACCCAAAACAAAGAACATTATAAAGATCATTATATTTATTGCCGTTTTGAGTTTAAAGCATTTAAGTTTTAGGTTTATTTAAAGTTTTGGATTTTCCGCCTGAGGCGGATCAGCCTTTGGCTGAGGTTATTGTAACTTGCCTGTGCCCGCCTGTGCCCGTTAGGGTATAAAGGTATTTCTTGGTGATTGGTCATTGAAAGATATTTTGTAGCTTGGTGATTGGTTATTTAAATAGTTCTGATAATAAAACTGTAAATAGGAGGAAGAATGTTAAGAAGAATAATCTTATCATTTGTGTTTGGTGTATTTTTGATTCCGGTGTTTTTGACTTCCTGGGCTTATACTGATGATACCGCGAAATTTGTGGCCAGGAAATCCGTTTTAACTCTAAGTTTGGCTAAGAGTATAGCCTCTGCCTGCCAGAATAAAGCCAAAGAATTGGGGTATTCAGTGGGGATTGTGATTTTAGATGAGTCCGGAAATGTTAAGCTTGAGTATTTAATGGATAACCAAAGCACAATTTCTTTGGAATGGGCTAAAGCCAAAGCTTTATCCGCTTTCGGCTTTAAACAGCCTACGGTTAAAGGAGAGTTTAGGGTTTGGAATATAGGCAGCAGGACTATGGTTTTAGGCGTATCGGGAGGAGTTCCCTTAATTGACGGAGACAAGATTTTAGGCGCTTTGGGAATAAGCGGAACAAAAGGGAAAGATGATGGTATTATCGCCTCTGCGGGATTAGATGCCCTTAAAAGTGTTCTTAAAAAATAACCTTGTTTACCCCGTTAGAGAATATCTTTCTGACGGGATAAACAAAGTTCTCTAACGGGGTTTACATAAACTTTCATGCCGGAAATTTTTTCTTTTCCCCAAGGGTTTCTCTGGGGCGCGTCTACTTCCGCTTATCAGATAGAGGGCGGAAACTTTAACAATGATTGGTTTGCCTGGGAAGCTGAAGGGAAAGTTCCTTATTCCTGCGGCGGGAGCGCGGATTCGTATCGCTTGTTTGATGAAGATTTCAGGATAGCAAAGCAATTAGGCCATAACTGCCACCGCTTGTCTTTTGAATGGAGCAGAATAGAGCCGGATAAAGGCAGGTTTGATTCAAAACAGATTGAGCATTACTTTAATATAATCGCTTCTCTAAAAGCGAAGAATATCCTGCCGATTGTAACTCTTCACCATTTTACCAGCCCTGCCTGGTTTACTAATAAAGGAGGCTGGTTTAATTCTGATGCCCTAAAAGAATTTTCCGAATATGCTGATTTGATAGCTAAGGAATTCTCGGATGTTGTTGAGTTTTGGACTCCCCTTAATGAACCGGCGGTTTACGCTTACAACGGCTATTTTAAAGGTATTTGGCCTCCGGGGTATAAATCTTTGGGTAAAACCGTAAAATTGCTCTATTTGCTTGAACAGGCCCATATTAGAGCTTATAGGTCTATCCATAGATACAATAAGACAGCTAAAGTGGGTATTGCCAAACATCTTAGGGGGTTTTACAGTTGCCCTAAATTTAACTTCGGCCAGAATTTCCTGCCGGTATATTTAAGGAATAAGATTTTCAATTTTTCTTTTCTGAACAGCTTAGTTAAGAATAAAACCCTGGACTTTATCGGAGTAAATTATTATTCTCTGGATTTTGTGAGATTTTCCTTTACCCATATTTTCGGCAATGACTGTCTCAATTGCTGTAAAGCAAGTTCTTTGCGCAAGAACAACTTAGGCTGGTATGTTAATTCTCAGGCTATGCTGGAGATGCTTTTAAAGCTTAGGTATTACCGGATGCCGGTAATTATTACCGAAAACGGCACATCTGATATAGATGACAAGTATTACAAAGGTTATCTCCTTTCTCATCTTACCGCTGTTGCCAAAGCGATTAAGGAAGGGGTGGATATCAGAGGGTATCTCTGGTGGTCTTTGATTGATAATTTTGAGTGGGATAAGGGTTTTTCTCCCAGGTTTGGGTTGGCCGGAGTTGATTCTGATAAGAAGAGGGTAATTAAACCCTTTGCTTATACATACAGGGATATATGCGGGGAGAATAGAATAGAAATCAATATTACCAAATGATAAGTTTCAAATCTCAGGAAGAAAACTCAAAATTCCAATACTACAAAATTCAAAATAATCCCCAATTCCCAAATCCAAAAGAGAGAGATATTATTTTTTCTTATTTTGGGATTTTGGATTTTGATTTTTTTAAGTGATTCAGCCCTAATGGAGAAAAATGTCAATGTGTAGGCCTGCTCCCTAAATAAAATAGAATATGGTTAATTTAGAACAGGCATTATTAAGCCTTCCGGTATTCTCTAATTTAGATATAGCGGCGGTTAAAGAATTAGCTTCAATCGCCGGATTAGAAGAAGCAAAGAGAGGGGAGGTTATTTATAAAGAGGGCGATTCTCCCGATAACCTCTATATTGTTATTTCGGGAAGGATTAAGGCCTATACTCAGAAGCAAAAGGAAGAGGGGGATATCTTAGAGTACCTTTACAGAGGCACTTGTTTTGGGATAATTTCTTTGTTAACCGGGGATAGACATTCGGTAACAGCTGAAGTTGTTAATGATTCCCTCTTAGCCGTTATCTCCAGAGAAAAATTCGATAATTTTTTGAAAAAACACCCAAACTTGTCTTTAGGGTTTTCCAGGATGCTTTCTATGAGAGTAAAGAAACGGGTGGACAAGGATAAGCATATTTTTGAAAGCAGTGTTATTGCTGTTTATAGAGATAATATCTTTCCTAACAGCAAAGCCTACAGCTTTATTCTATCGAAGGCTTTAGTTGTGGAAAGCCGCAAGAAAGCTATCGTTGTCGGGCTGAAGAGTAATAAGGATAGCAGGGTATCCGGATTGTCAAATAACTTATTAGACATATCTTCTTTTAATGAAGCTAAGATAAAAGAGCTTTCTTCTATCAGTCAGGGTTTTGATTATCTAAAAATAGAATATACGGATTCTTTGAGTTTAGATAAATCAGTCAGCCGGCTCTTAGGCGGATTGACTGAAGAATACAATTTTGTCTTTCTGGATTTATTTCCGGGAGATAATAACTTTAACGCGGCCTGCCTTACTCAGGCTGATTTTATCCATTTCCTTTCAATTGAAACTTCTCCTTTTTTAAGAGGTATACCCAAAAAAGTCCGTAAGTTCAGCCGTTATTTCAGGCTTGGCAATGATAAGGTAAAGGTCGTTGTCTGCGGGCAAAGGCATTCTAAAGAAAGGAAGAACATTAACGGGTTTCTCCGCTATTTGAAGGATTTCATGGCATTGGGAGGGTATGAAATCCTAAGCTATTTACCCTTTATTGAGGATACAGATTTAAATAAGATAGCTGATGTATATCCCAATACCGGTTTTACCAAAGAGATACGCAGGCTTGCCAGAGAGTTGTCCGGAGTTAGAATAGGAATTGCTTTAGGCAGCGGGGCGGCTTTTGGGATGGCTCATATTGGAGTTATTAAGGTTTTAGAAGATTTAGGCCTTGATGCTGATATTGACATTGCCGCGGGGACGAGTATGGGCGCGGTTATAGCTGTCCTCTGGGGGTTGGGCAGGAATTGGAAAGAAATGAGAGACGCGGTTTCTGTTTTTAAGAAAGTTGACATACTTTCATTTTTAGATATAGGCTTTTCCTGGAAATCTCTGCTCGCGGGAAGGAATTTCAGGAGGATATTAAAGAAAATGTTTTCCAGCGGGAATTTCTACGAGCTAAAGAAACCTGTGTCTTTAGCCTGTTTTGACTTTAAACGCCGCGCTTCAAGGTATATTTATGGAGGGAATATTTCTTTAAGGAAAGCTATTTTAGCAAGTTGTTCTTTTCCGGGAATCTTTTCTCCGGTAAAGAATGAGTCTGAGCTTCTTTTAGATGGAGGTATTTTAAACCCCCTGCCGGTAAAGCCTTTGGTTAAGCAGGGAGTAAAGAAGATTATAGCGGTAAACATTACTCCTTCAAAGGAGGATATAAAGAGGGAATATTCTTCTGATTCAGCTAAGGTGAAGCTCAATGTCCTTGATTTTATTTTCGGCAGTATTGAAGCTATGCAGCAGGAGTTTGTGGGTGATGCTGTATCTCTATCGGATGCGGCCATTCATCCGGAATTCTCGGGAGTGTCATGGACGGATTTTAAAAATATAGATTATTTTATAGAGCGAGGAGAAAAAGCCGCCCTAAAAAAAGTTGAAGAAATTAAGGAAATAGTAAAGAGTTAAGAGGAGGTTTCAATAAGAGAATTATACCCTCCGAATGAGTCGCTTTCTTTATTGGGATTAGAGTTATCATGCGTCCATTGTTCATCAACAACGAATTTATAGCGGTACCTTCCTTTATTTAAGTAGATTATCTTTTTCCAGTTTCCGTTTCTTCTGACCATCGCATATTCATTTTCTCTCTGCCATTTGTTAAAATCTCCAACCAGATAGACTTTATTCGCCTGGGGCGCGTAAGCCTTGAATTCCATAGGTGTTACAGACGCCATTTTATTCAGGAATTCTTCTGTCAGGGCTGTAAAATCGAATGCTCCCCGTGATTTCGGATTATGTTCAAATACGGTTTTGCCTTTTTGGGCTGATTCGGGTATATGGACATTATTACGGATTACAGTTGAGAACATATTCGGCTTAAGCTGTTTTTGTAAATCTATTAGGAATTGTTTGGTGAAGTTAGACCTTTTGTCAAACATATTTACCATGTAAAATACAGCCGGCAATTTGTCGCTGTAATCTCCTAATATGTTGAGTATGCGCTTTGAATTCTTTGCCCCGTTTAATGAGAAGATGCTGCACTTTAAGGGGATTATTACAGCATCGGAGCACTTCAAAGCGTTTAGAGTCAGAAATCCCAGGCTCGGCGGGCAGTCAATAATGGTATAGTCAAAGTTTAATCCCTGTATTTTGTCAATAAGCCGGCTTAAAAGTTCTAAGGCATAGTTATTATGGGCAAGCTCAGGCTCTAAGGCTCCCAAGTCCATCTCAGAGCTGATTATCCGGAATTTGCCGCTGCGTTCGGTAATGTAATCTGAAGGGGAGAATTCTATATCTTTTAATAAGTCGTCAAAAATGTTTAAAATGGAATGTTTTGATTCTAAATATCCTAAATGCATTGTGGCATGGTGCTGGGGATCTAAGTCTATTAAGAGAGTGTTGAACCCTTTTCGGCTTAAGCCCGCGGCTAAGTTTACCGCGGTGGTTGTTTTTCCGCATCCGCCTTTTTGGTTAGTTACGCTTATGACTTTCATTTGTCCCTCCCTCCGTTAAATTCCGTATTGCCAAAATTATCTTTGCTTTCTAAAACTCTAAATCCGAAACTCTTCAGCCATAGGCTGATTCTAAACAAATCCTGAAAGCAAACTCTAAATTCTAACCAAATCCTAAATCCTAATTTCTAAATCCTAAACAAATTCTAAAATGAACTACCTCGCAGCAAGCTACGAGGTATCAAAAACTTTTCCAAAAAAGG
>CAZSRG010000060.1:0-8347 GCA_964609315.1 uncultured Planctomycetia bacterium | reverse complement strand
CAGCGGTTGTACTAAAGAGTACACAGCATTTTCCCCTTAGGTAACCCCGACCTTTTACCCTTACGGGCACAAGCCATACTTTTCCAGTGGAAAATATGGGGTCGGCCCTATACCCTTGCGGGCACAGGTACCCTCACGGGCACAAGCGGGCAAATAATGCTAACCGCATTATTTGGGTTAACGGAAAGAGCTGAACCCCTCCCCTACAAACATTCTATATCCTACTGCGGGGGCATTTAACTTGCCACTTTATTTTACGTTATCTACCAGAAAATCCCCCTCTGTCTTCTGTGATTTGGAGAACCGGCGGTAATCTGAATATTTCAGGGATAAAGGATTCCCTGTCTGAGCATAAGCCAATTCGTCAATCCCGCAGAGAGGGGTTCTACAATTCAAACAATTACCTTTACACCCTTTTTGAGGATAGAACCTGTTCCCTTTTCTTTTATATATTGGAACATTTATTCCTTCACAATTTTCAGAAGTGGAGAATTCCCTGTTTAGGCCGGTTATTTCATCTCCTCTCTTTTCATACTCCATACAAAGAGAAAAAGTCATCCCCGCATTAAAAACTTCCTCCCTCAGGAAAGAAAAGATTTCCTTCCGGTAAGAAGCCTTAGCATGTAAATACCCTATCCTGTCAGTATAAAGATTTATATATTTTCTCATAACATCCAATCCGAAAAGATTCTTTATCTTTGAAAGGAAATACCCTTTTAACTTTGGGGGGATATCTGCGACAGAAGCTATAATGTGGCGCGCTCCGCATTCCTTAGCCTTAATAACCAGCCGCCTTAAACTCTCTTTGCTGTCGGTTAAAAAGGGCAATATAGGATCGACCCTGCATACTGAATATATACCATATCTTGAAAGCTTTTTAATATTCCCGAACAATAAATCAGGAGAAGCCGCTTTAGGATGAAGAACGCGGTTAAGTTTAACATCCTCAGTAATGATTGATACCTGCCCAAAAGAATGCTCCTGACAAGCCAAGAGAGGAAAAACTTCATCAGGGACAACTGCTTTTGTTATAAACTCTACCGGAAGGCCGCGGTCAATAAAAGCTTTTATGGTCTTTACCGATAAATTATACGCCTTTTCTAAAGGCTGAAAAGGGTCAGTCACCGGAGACAAATACCCGCAGAACCCTATATCAAGAGAATCAATCTGTTTTGAAACCTGTTTATCAAAATCCTTAAAGACAAATATCTCCCCCTTACCCTGAAACCTCTGGAAATACCCCGGCAGAGCCCTGGTATAACAGTAAAAACATCCTATACCGCATCCGTTATAGGGATTTAAGAGAAACCGTTCAGAAGTACACTCTCTTCTTTCCCAATTAAACCAGCCGTGTATTTTTTTTGAAGATGAAACCAAAAAGTGAGAAGAAGGATTATCTATTCTCTGAATTTTTGGGTTTGGCGTGTTCATATAAAACCTGCGAAGCCTGAGCTTTTACTTTCTTCTTCAGCAAAAGTTCGGGGTTGTTAGAAAACGAGAGCAGGCAGGCAGAATAAAAAACCAAATCAGTTAAATCCCTGCTTTTGCCCTGAGCCTTATATAAAGAAATGCTTTTTGACAGCCTTGAATGTATCTCCTGACTGGAAACCGCCCCCAAATACCGCGACTCTTTTATAAACAGGTATAGGGAAAACAGCGCCGGACTGGATAAAGGAATCCTTTCGTAAACCGCCTTTCTCTTTTTCTCCCGGCTTTTTGATTTTATCCACAGGTCCAAGACTGCTTTTACGTTCTTAGCCTTTCCTGAAGAAAAAACATGAGGATGCCTCGCGACAAGTTTGCTGTTAATACCTTCTAAAACATCTTTTAAATCAAACTTGTTTTTTTCCTTATATAATACTGAAAAGAATACTAACAACAGGAATAAATCGCCGAGCTCTTCTTTAACAAGCTCAGGTTCTCCTCTATCAACAGCATCACAGAGCTCATAAGTTTCTTCTAAGATATAATTCTTTAAATCCTTTATCTTCTGCTTTCTGTCCCAGGGGCATCCTTTACCCGAACGCAGGACTTTGACTATATTCGCTAATTCCTGGAAGGCATCCTTAGGCATCCTTTATCCTTTCCCTCATCCCTTATGTAACATTTCAGTCGACAACTGAAATGTTACATAAGGATTACTTGAAAACAGGATATCCGCTAAACAGATAATCTTTTCCTAAAGAAGTTACCTGTGGATTGTTAATCTCCGCAAGATTATTCACCGAAATATCCCCTCTGCCTGATATTGAAGCTAAAGCCTGTTTCTTACCCATAATTTTCGGAGCGATAAAAACATAAAGCTTATCAACAAGTTTTGAATCGAAAAAACCGCCTAAAACAGAACCTCCTCCCTCGACAAACAAAGACATTACTCCTAAAGAATAAAGTTTTTTTAGGACATCTTTTAAATTAAGAGATTCGCCTAACCCGTCAATTCCAATAACTTCCGCTTTGTTTTTGAATTGATTAAGTTTCCCCGGAAGAATACCTCTTTTAGCAGGCCCCGCCGGGGTAAAAATATACACTGCCTTCGCGTTACGAAATAACCGCGCGTTTAAAGGTATATTCAAAGAAGATGAAAGTATTACCTTAACCATTTTCTTTTCAGGACAGGTTAAACGAGGGTCATCTTTTCGAACAGTATTAGCCCCTATTAAGACAGCATCATATACACATCTTAACCTCCGGGCATACTTTCTGGAGTAAGAAGAAGTTATCCATTTTGATCCCCCTCTATTATCAGCAATTTTACCGTCTAAAGTCTGGGCAGTCTTAGCGGCAACAAAAGGAAGTCCTTCTTTCATATTCTTAAAGAAAACTTCATTAAGCTGTTCAGCTTCTTTTTTCAGCACACCGGCCACTACCTCTATCCCTTCCCTTCTCATCTTGGTAATTGATTTCCCCTTAACTTCGGGATTGGGGTCTTTAACAGAGATAACTACCTTTTTTATCTCTGAAGAAATTATCCTGTCAACACAAGGAGGGGTCATCCCCCAATGAAAACACGGCTCAAGATTAATATACATAACTGAGCCTTTCACATCTTCCGACGCGTTGTTTAAGGCTTCAACCTCCGCATGAGGCAGCCCGGCTCTACGGTGAAACCCTTCAGCAATAATCCTGCCTTTTTTAACAATAACACAGCCTACCATAGGATTAGGCGAAGTCTTACCCCTTGCTTTCTCCGCAAGCCTAAAGGTTTTTCTTATATAATCTTCGTCTTTAAGCATTTCTTACTTATACCCTCCGCGTATTTATAAGGGAGTTTTATCCTCCCGATATAAGTATTCTTCTTATGGCTTCCATGGGAATCAGACCCCCCGCTGACTAACAGGCCTAATTTCTTAGCCAGTCCAAGATAATAACCGGTTATTCTCTCAGAATGCTGAGGATAAAAAACTTCTATCCCGTCAAGGCCAAGATCCGAAAAATTCTTTATCCATTCCTGGTTCTTCAAATGCAGAGGGTGAGCTAAAAAAACAAGAAAATGGTATTTCTTCAACATAGATATCGCGTCCCTTAAATTGTGACAGATCCTCCGGACATAACAAGGGTTATTCTCCCCTATATACTTAGAAAAAGCTTCTTTTATGTCTTTAAGCTGGCCGGAAGATTCCAAAAACTTGGCTAAATGCAGGCGGGAAAGAGAGAAACTTCCGGTAAACTTATCAAGATCACAGACATCAATTTTGAACCCCGCTTTAGAGAGAAGTTTAACCATCTTAAAAATCCTCTCTCTGCGTTCGTTCTGAAACTCCTTAAGTATATCCAAAAACGCCTTGTCAATCCCCCCATTGTTAAGATACCCCAAAAGATGAACTTCGGTATCTTTATACACAGCGCTGATTTCAATGCCCTTGATTACTTCAACCGAAGGAGATAATCTGTACTCAAGAAAATCAGGAGAAGAATATATATCCATACTGTCATGGTCGGTAACAGAAATACAGGATATCCCTCTTCCTAATGATTCGCTGACAATCTCTTTAAAAGAAAGGGTCGAATCGGAGAAATATGAGTGAATGTGCAGGTCGGCATATTTCATTAAGTTACTTATTTTTCTCTTTTACCCCGTTAGAGAAAATTCATCCCGTTAGAAGGTTACTTCTAACGGGACAGGCCGGCGAAATTGATGGTGATATACCATATAAAACTGACGGTGATTTAAATCCATTGTTAGCGTATACCGATAGAAAATTTTATTCTCTAACGGGGTTTATTTCTTTTCTAAAAACACTGTCAAGAATACCGTTAATAAACTTAGGGGAATCAATGTCGCCGAACATCTTAGCTAACTCAACAGATTCGTTGATGCTTACCCGAGGCGGGATATCTTCAGCATAAATCAGCTCAAACACCCCCATCCTCAGGATATTCCGGTCAATGACCGCCATACGGTTGATACCCCAATTCTTGGCATATTTGGAAATCACCATGTCTATCTCAGGCATCTTGTTTAAGACCCCTTTAACCAAAAATTCGGAAAATTCTCTGTGAAGAGGCTGAAATTCGTTTGAGGAAAAATAATCTTCGATGGCAGGTTCACACTTAACTTTTGAAAGTTCAATCTGATAAAGAATCTGAAGGCATGACTGGCGCGCTCTATTTCTAATGCCCATTTTTTTACTCAATAATGATAAAGAACTTCTTTAAATCCTAAAAATAGTTCAGCTGACTTTCTTAACCAAATCAGCTAATTCTAAAGCAGTCAAAGCGGCATCTTTCCCTTTATTTCCCTGCTTTACCCCTGCCCTGTCAACAGCCTGCTCCTGCGTATCGGCAGTAATAATACCGAACACAACCGGAACGCCTGTCTGCAGGGAAGCCTGATTTATTCCCCGAGATACAGCGGAAGCTATATAATCAAAGTGAGGAGTATCTCCCCTTATAACCGCGCCCAAACAAATAACGGCATCGTATTTTTTAGAAGCCGCGAGCTTAGAAGCTACCAAAGGCATCTCATACGCCCCGGGAACCCAGAACAGAGAAATATCTTTATCATCAGTACCACATTTTTTCAAAGTTTTTACACAGCCTGATACTAATTCTTTGGTTATGAAACCATTGAAATCAGAAGCTGCCAAAGCAAACTTCCTGCCCTTACCCTGGAAATTTCCTCTTACTTCTTTCATAATATTTCCCTCCTTAAATTCAGGTATTGTTAAAGATATCTTCTGTTTTTTGAAACCCTAAACCCTGAATAAGCCCAAAGCCACAAACACAAAACTCAAAACATCCATCATCTTTTATATTTATATTGTTTTAGATTTTGAACTTTCTTAATTTTGAGTTTATTTAGAGTTTAGGATTTTGAATTTAGGATTTAACATATCAAAACTAATTAAATTAAATGCCCCATTTTATTTTTCTTCGTTTCCAAATATCTTTTATTTTCCTTATTCGGGCTGATTTTTATCGGCACGCGTTCAACCACTTCAATCCCGTATCCTTCAATGCCAACAATTTTACGGGGATTATTTGTAAGCAGCCTTATTTTCTTAACTCCCAAATCAACTAAAATCTGAGCGCCTATTCCATAATCCCTTAGATCCGGACTAAACCCTAAAGCTTCATTAGCCTCAACGGTGTCCATTCCTTTCTCCTGAAAAGCATAAGCTTTAATCTTATTTTCTAATCCTATGCCCCTTCCTTCCTGGCGCATATAGAGAACAATCCCTTTACCTTCCGCGGAAACCATCTTCATTGATTCTTTTAACTGCCTTCCGCAGTCACAGCGTAAAGAAGAAAAAACATCCCCGGTTAAGCATTCCGAGTGTACCCTGGTTAAAACCGGCTGTTTTTTAATATCTCCCATAGTCAATGCCGCATGAAGACCTGGATCAATTAAAGACTTGTAAAGATGCAGGATGAAATTACCGAATTCCGTAGGGAGGTTAACCTGCTCTATCTTATCAATAAGCCGGCTCTGTTTCCTCCTATATTCAATTAAAGAAGAAATACTGCATATTTTAAGGCCGTGTTTTTGAGCAAATTTCAACAGGTCCGGCAGCCTGGCCATTGTCCCGTCATCTTTAAGTATTTCACAAATCACTCCGGCCGGAAACAATCCGGCCATACGGGTTAAATCAACCGCTGCTTCAGTATGGCCCGCGCGGACAAGAACTCCTCCTTTACAGGCTTTAAGAGGAAAGACATGCCCCGGACGGGTTAAATCTTCAGGCTTTGTTTCGGAACTGACCAAAGCCTTTATAGTCCTTGAACGGTCAAAAGCAGAAATTCCGGTAGTAACGCCTTTCCGGGCATCAACAGAAATCATCCAGGCAGTCTGGTAAGGATCTTTTGCCTGATAAAGATCCTCAATGGTATACATCCTGTGAAGATGAAGCTGTTTAATCCTCTCCTCTTCCAAAGGAGCACAAATTAACCCCCTGCCTTCTTTAAGCATAAAGTTTATATTGCCGGGAGAAGCAAACTCAGCGGCAACGATTAGATCCCCTTCATTTTCGCGGGATTCATCATCAACAACTATAACCGGCCGGCCATGACTGACATCTTTTAAGATTTCTTCAATAGAATTAAGCATCTTTCACCTTCTATAAACAAAATCCTCTAATTCTTTAAGGTTAAGCATATACCTTATATCACAAGCTTTAATTTGTCAAGGTTTGATATCTTGGTTTGATATCTTGAAAGTTTCCCTAAAATTTTTATAATAACCAAGATATAGAAACAATAGGGGACAATTACCAAGCAACAAGACACAAACAAATCTCAATCTCCAATAATCAATTACCAAATATAAGAATATCTTGTTTGATTACCTGCCCCGATATTTTGTCGGGGTTGAGATTTGGTCATTGGTTATTATTTTCCGCCAGAGGCGGATCAGCCTTTGGCTGAGGTTATTGTATCTTGTTGCTTGGTTATTGGTTACTTTAGTTTCTTCCTTATTCATCCGCGGTTACTCTGTTTTTCCCTTTTTCTTTTGCTTTATAAAGACAGAGGTCGGCTTTAGAAACCAAAGAATGTTTATCTCTGCAATCCTCAGGAAAAGAGCTCACCCCAATACTCACAGTTACTTCACGTTTAAACAAGCGGGTCTCCGATTCAATAGAACTCCTAATCCTTTCGGCAATTACTAAAGCATCCCGCTTTGCCATATTAGGCAATATAACGGAAAATTCCTCCCCCCCGTAACGGCAGACTAAATCTTCTTTCCGGCATTTATCTTTAATAAGATAAGCTATATTAATCAGAGCGCTGTCGCCTTCTAAATGGCCGAAAGTATCGTTATACTGTTTAAACCCGTCAATATCCAGCATCAAAAGGCAGAGTTTTTTGTTAAAACGCAGAGAGTAATTAATCTTTTCATCAAGCTGATACTGAAAATATCCGTAGTTCCATAATCCGGTTAAAGTATCGGTATGAGATTTTAAAAGGGTATTCTCAAACAATTTGGAATTCTCAATAGCCAACCCTGCCTGAGAAGCAAACATATTAAGTATGTTTATATCCTGCGAAGCAATCGGCTTTTTAGTAACAAAATTATCCACAAACAGAGCGGCTATGACCTGTTTCTTAGCCCAAAGGGGAACCAATACCGCTTCATCAAAGGGGAAGGCTTTATATAAACTGTCATTTTCAAGATTATGAATCTTCTCTTTCCTGATATGAAGGGGAAGGCCTTCAGTAAAAACCTCATAAAGGACGCCCGTATCTTTGGACAACTTGAACCTAAGATTCCCCACCATCTCAAAAAACTTAGGTTTTTTATTTTCTTTCTTCATCCGCTGGTATTCATTTATCAAATCATATAGATCTTTCCTGCTGTCCTGAATCCATTTCCATACCCCGGCCGCCTCTTCAACCTCAGAAGGGCCAATTCCCATAACCCCTTTAATCTCTTCTTTGCCCTTATCTAAGAAAAACAAAGCCGCCCGGTTAAAACCTAATCCCTGGTGAGAAGTGATGCTGGTAAGAATTATATATAGGATCTCGTCAAGATTGAGGGTTGTGCGTAAAGCCTGGGTAGTTTCGTAAAACATCATAAATTCGTTACGCACCCGTTGAAGTTCTCTTTCCAGGTTTTTTATACGCTCAATATCTGAAGACATTACTTATTCACCTTAGAGGATAAATAACACATATCAGATAAAAAATCAAGACTTTTTAAGCAGACTTTTTAAGCACACCTGTTTTAAGGATTGCAGCGCGCATCTTATGTAACATTTTAGTTATCAACTGAAATGTTACATAAGAAAAAGGTTAACCGGGAAAATGCTGTTGAGATCGCAAAATGCTCATAATGCCCGGCAGCCTAAATAGTTACAATGAACTACCTCGCAGCAAGCTACGAGGTATCAAAAACTTTTCCAAAAAAGGA
>CAZSRG010000059.1:0-8438 GCA_964609315.1 uncultured Planctomycetia bacterium | reverse complement strand
ATCAATTCGGCTATAGACTTTTTCTTCGAAAAAGTCTAAGTCTCATTGATTCAATGGCCAAAAAGAAAAATAAGAATTTACGGAAGGCAGGTATTCCTGCCCATCTTTAAAAAATGTCACTTGGCCTTGCTTTCAGAAGAAGGCTTCTGCTCTTCGCCCTTATCCTTCTTCTCTTTTATTACCTCAGGCTCTCCGGCTGTTTCTCCCGGCTCCTCAGTTTCAGCCTCTTCTTCAACCACAGCAGTTAAGGCAACAACCACATCTTTAGCGCCGGTAATGACCTTAACTCCATCAGCGACCTTTAAATCTTCAACATGAAGAGAATCGCCTATCTCCAAATCAGAAACATCAACAATAATACTTTCCGGTATATCTTTAGGAAGGCACTCCACCTTAACCTGCCAAAGCGAATGTTCTAATACCCCGCCTCCTTCTTTAACTCCTTTCGCCTCTCCTTTAATTTCAACAGGGACTTCCACACTTACTTTCTCTTCCATAGATACCTTAATAAAATCAAGATGTATAATCTTTTCCGTTAAAGGGTCTAACTGATAATCTTTAAGCAGGACAGGGATACCGCCGGATTCTCCTTCCCTGTCCACTTCCAAACTGAATATGACATTTTCAGAAAAATGGTGCTGGCGAAGATATTTCAGCTCTTTACGGCTGATTTTTAACAAGAGATTTTCTCCTTTACCGTAAACAACCGCGGGTATCAGATCTTCCCTTCTCAGAACCCTGCTTCTCAATGTCCCCCGTTCTTCTCTAACCAAAGCTTTTATTTTTACTTCTTCCATAATTTTTATAGTTTTAGGCTAACTCTGAAAATCAAATAATATACTGATAGACTTCTCTTCGTGAATCCTCTTAACAGCATCGGCAAAAAGCGAAGTAACGCTCACAACCTTTATCTTCCCGCTCTTTTTATTCTTAGGCAAAGGTATGCTGTCAGAAATGAACAACTTTTCGATCTCGGATTTCTCAAGCTTTGAGATTACATCTCCGGACAAAACTCCGTGAGTAACCACCGCGTAAACTTTCTTGGTCCCCGCCTTTTTAAGCGATTTAGCCGCCTGGATTAGAGAACTCCCGGTAGCTATTATATCATCTACCAAAACAGCGGACTTTCCCGAAACATCCCCTAAGATATGGACAACCTCGGTAGAATCCGGGCTATTTCTGCGCTTATCCACTATCGCCAATCCGGCATTTAAGCGTTTAGCGTAGGCTCTGGCCATCTTTATCCCGCCCACATCAGGCGAAACCACCACAAGACTATCTCCTATTTTCTTGTCAAGAAAATAATCAACAAAAGTATTCACCGCGTAAAGATGGTCTAAAGGTATATCAAAGAAGCCCTGGATCTGACCGGCATGTAAATCTAAAGTCAAAATTCTGTCTGACCCCGCTTGAGTTAGCAAATTAGCTACCAATTTAGCTGTAATAGGAACCCGCGGCTGGTCTTTTCTGTCCTGGCGGGCATAAGCGAAATAAGGAATAACAGCCGTAATCCGTTTTGCTGAAGCCCGTCTCAAAGCATCAATCATTATCAACAACTCCATTAAGCTGTCATTCACCGGAGAAGAAATAGACTGGACAAGAAAAACATCTTTTCCCCTGACATTCTCTAAAAGTTTAACCCTTATTTCCCCATCGCTGAATCTGGTAACTAAAGCCTTTGAAAGGTTTCCTCCTAACCTTTTAGCCATCCCCGCGGCAAACTTAGGATGAGCCGTCCCGCTGAAAACAGATATGCTATTAAACATCCTTCCTCGCCTTTAACTCTTTTGCCGGGACACCTATGACTACTGTTTTATCCCTGACATCTCTGGTAACCACACTACCTGCTCCGGTAAGAGCATCCCTGCCGATTACAACCGGAGACACCAAAATAGAATCCGAGCCGATAAACGCGCCTTTTTTTATCTTGGTTTTATTTTTCTTCTTTCCGTCAAAGTTAGCGACTACTGTCCCGCAGCCTATGTTTACACCACTCCCGACTTCAGTATCGCCCAGGTAGCTGAAATGTTTCATCTTAACATTTTCAGCCACTTTGCTTCTGACGATCTCAGCAAAATTTCCGATATGAGAATTATCCCTGATAACCGTGCCTTCACGCACCCGGGCAAATGGGCCCACTGAACACGAGGTGCCAATTTTAACATTGTTTTCCAAAAAGGTAAAGGGATAAATTAGGGAATTTTTTCCCACAACGGTTTTAGGGCCCAAGAAAGTCGTCTCCGGATCAATAACCCTCACTCCTTTATCTATAAGCTTATCAATGAGATACATCCTTACTAACCTTTCAGCTTTAATTAAATCCCGTAAATTATTCACGGAGAAATAAAAACAATCCTTGCCGATATTAACCGTCCTGACCCTGAGCTTTGCTGATATTAAGAAAGCTACTATATCCGTAAGGAAATATTCTTTTTTACTGCTGTTAACCTCTATTTTTCCAATATACTTCTTCAAAGTTTCCGTCTTAAACACATAGATCCCGGTATTTACTTCATCTATCTTTTTCTGAGCCGGAGACAACATTGCCTGCTCTCTTATTTCCAAAATATTCCGGTTAGAATCTCTTATAATTCTTCCCAGCCCCTTAGGGGCATCCGTCCTTTTAGTTAGTACTGTGCAGTCATTGCCGGATTTTATATGCGCCCGCAAAGCCTGACTAACAGACCTCTTATCCAAAAGAGGCGAATCCGCGCACATGATTAACACCTGCCTGGATTTAATCAGGGATAAAGCGGATTCAACAGCTTTCGCGCTCCCATTGAGTTTCTTTTGAACAGAAAAAGTTACGCCTTTGAACAGCCTATTAACCTCAGCCCTAACTTTATCTTTGGCAAATCCGGTAACAACAACTATTTTTTTTATCGGTTGTGAAGATTTTAATACCTCCAAAGAATAATATATTAAAGGCATCCCGCATAAACTATGCAGGACCTTAGGCAAGGATGACTTCATACGCGTCCCTTTACCCGCGGCTAAAACTATTGCCGAAACATCTTTTGTCATAAGTATTTATTTCTCTTGAACCTCTAACCGCAATATCTTATATAACTTACTTAATGATTATATTGTGTTTATTAAAGGAATGGGCATGCCTATTCCCTACAGGATTATTGTAATTTTTTATTGGATTATTTCTATTTTTGGATTTTATTTTTTCATATAACATTAAAACTTCAGACAACGCCCCCTATCTTTATTTTCTATTGTTCTATTGCTCAGTTTGATTTTGCCATCGGCAAAATCAAACTGCCCGGCCTGGACTCGAACCAGGGATGGCAGAATCAAAATCTGCTGTGTTACCGATTACACTACCGGGCAAATATAAAACAGTCTACAGATGACAGACAACAGACGACTGTTTTGCCTTATTCTAAGATTATAAGATTATAGGGTATCCCTTTCCTGTTTAGGCGCTTCAGCAGGCTGTGAAGGACCGGCATTCTGTTTAGCATTGCTCAATTCTTCATTGTAAGCATCTAAAACCCTCTTCTGGAGATACTCTCTAAACTGCTGGTTAATGGGATGAGCTAAATCCTGGTGCGTCTGAAAATGCCTCTCCTGGTCTAAGTCTATTAGAGGAGGAGGAAGCTCAACTCCGCATTGGCCGCAAAAACGGGAATTAATATCTATCTTCTTGCCGCAGCGCGGGCAAAACTGTTTGGCTTTCCGGACAGGCATAGCCACAAACAACCCGCTGTTTCCTTCAATAACTTTCATATTACGCACAACAAAACAATCGTCAAAAGTAACCGTAACATAAGCCTTTAATTTTTTGTTACCTCCCTCACGCAGTGAAATTCTTACTTCGGTAATCTCCACTCAGACCTCCTTGTTAACCGGGAAAATGCTGTACCCTAAGGGCAGGCTTCGCGTTTGAAAGCGCGAAATGTTTATAACACTTAGCAGCCTAAATAGTTGCATTAAGCAAAAACTATACTAAAAAGTGTACAGCATTTTCCCCTTAGGTAACCCCGACCTTCTACCCTTACGGGCACAAGCCATACTTTTCCAGTGGAAAATATGGGGCCGGCCCTTTACCCTTATACCCTCGTACCCTCGCGGGCACAGGCAGGCACAGACGGGCAAATAATGCTAATCGCATTATCTGGGTTAGCAAAATTCTCTTTTCAATGTGAACCCCGTTAGAGAACTTTATTCTTTTATCCCATTAGAAAGAATTTTTCCAACGGGGCGGCGACGGCAGCTTTCTCTAACAGAGTAAACCCTTTTATAGAATTTGTATAAACCCGGTAATTATTTCCGCCTTGAATAACAACAAAATACTCCTGTATCAACCTTCAGCGAATTCTTCCTCACCTCCTCTCTCCGACAGAACAAGTTTTTACCCTCAGGCATTTTACCCCGAGTTTATCCATAGCTGATTCAGCCCGCTGTCTTATTAAACTGCTGTCAATCAATACCGCGGCGGTTGAGCCGCTCCCGCTGAGAAAAAAACGGCACCCCTCTATATCTGACAAGGCTTTGAATATCCTCTCTGCCTTGCCTGACTTTGCATAATAGACCGCTGTTAAGTTATTGAAGAATAGGCTTTTTAATAAATCCATATCCCCGTTTTCTAAGCTGTATTTTATCAGTTTAGCATTATCCAAATATTTTGTCAATCCGGGTTTAAATAAAGAGTATATTTCTTTAGTGGATATTATTTCACCGGTAAGGATAAGAAGATATTCCGGGCTTAAAGCTGAAGTTAAAGGCCGGACTTTCTCTCCTCTGCCGGATATTTCAGCAAAGCTTTCCGGCAAAATAAAAAAGTTTACATCAGAACCTATTTCACTCCCTAAAAGCATGAGCTGGTGATAATTCAATTCGAGCCGGCAAACCTTATTCAGCCCCAAAAGAACTGCCGCGGCATCTGAAGAAGCCCCGCCTAATCCGCTGCCTAAAGGAATCTGTTTTCTAAGGTGTATGTCAACTCCTAATCCCCTGATATATTTTTCTTTAATTATCTCTGCCGCCCTGAAGGCGGAATTCTCCTTGTTGACCAAAGCGATATCAGAACAAAATAAACGGATTCTGCCTGTATCATTCAAGTGTAAAGATAAGAAATCAAATAAACTTATCTTCTGCATAACACTTGAGAGGTTATGGTATCCGTCTTTTCTTTTGTTTAAAACGTTTAAGTAGAGGTTTAATTTGGCAGGCGCCCTAAGAAAGATACTTTTCCCTGGGAAGTTTGTCTTTTTTCTCAACAGAGTTTTAACCAGAAGCCTGGTCATAGAAGCAAATCTTTTACCGACTTAGCTATATTCTCCGGAGTCAATCCGTATTCCAATAACAGGTCTTTAGAACTGCCGGACTGGCCGAACTTATCCTTTGTGCCTATACGCCGGACCGGCTTAGGCAGGCTTTCCGAAAGGGTTTCACAAACAGCCGAACCTAATCCTCCAATTATTGAATGTTCTTCACAAACCACAAATCCTTTTACCTTTGAAGCTAAATTGACAATCAATTCTTTATCTATAGGCTTGATCGTATGAATATTCACAATGTAGGGGTTAATTCCCTCAGCCTTAAGCAAAGACAAAGCCTGCATCGCCTGGCCGCACATTATCCCGCAGGCAATCACGGCAATGTCTTTCCCCTCATTCAGGATATACCCTTTACCAAGGGAAAACTTAGATTTGTTCTCCAACACCGGAATCTTCGACCGGCCTATACGGATATAAAAAGGCCCGTTTTCTTTATACGCTGACAAAACCGCGTCTCTTGTCTCTTCTCCGTCAGAGGGGACAATGACTCTCATTCCAGGCAGAGAACGAACAAAAGAAATATCTTCTAAAGCCTGGTGAGACGCTCCGTCCTCACCTACAGTTAGCCCTCCGTGAGTAGCTACAATTTTAACATTAAACCCGTTATAAACTACAGTATTCCTCAACTGGTCTAAAGCGCGGATACTGGCAAACATTGAGAAAGTAGAAACAAAAACAATCTTTCCGCAGCTGGCAATACCTGCCGCTGTGGCAATTAGGTCCTGCTCAGCAACTCCCATATTAAAAAATCTTTGGGGAAACTTCCTGGCAAAGAAAGCTGTCCGGGTCGAACCGGAAAGGTCAGCATCTAAAACCACAACATTAGAATCGGATTTTCCCAACTCTACTAAGGCCTTACCATAGGCATCCCGCGCGTATGATGGTTCAGGCATATCAATCTCCTCTCAAATAGGGATGTATTGTCAAAAGTTTAATAACCAATAACCAAGTTACAAGATATTCACCCCGTTAGATAATTCCTGCTGTTACATCTAACGGGGCAGGCAAATTCCAGTATTCAATAACCAATTACCAAACATAATAAATCTTGTTGATTCTTATTATCTTTTTGGTTATTTTTCGCCCGAGACAGACTTGCCTCTGGCGAGGAATTTAGTCATTGGTTATTATTTCTTGCCTGTGTCCGCCTGTGCCCGCAAGGGTATTAGAGTATATCTTGGTTATTTGTTCAATTGAGCTCTTTAAGCGCCTGTTTTGTTTCTTTTTCGTCCGGTGTCCGGCCGTGAAAATCTACAACCTTTTCCATAAAAGATACACCTTTACCCTTAATTGTCTTAGCTATGATTACAGTCGGCCTGCCTTTAACCTCTTTCGCCTGGTCAAAAGCAGACAGGAGTTCTTCAATATTATGCCCGTCAACTTCAATTGTATGCCAGCCAAAACTTTTCCATTTATCAGACAAAGGCTCAATGTTCATTATCTCAGAAACACTGCCGTCAATCTGAAACTCGTTATAATCAATAATACCGCAGAGGTTGTCGGCCTTATAATGCGCCGAAGCCATTGCCGCTTCCCAAATATTCCCTTCCTGAATCTCTCCGTCGCCCATAAGACAATATACCCGTGAAGGCCTTTTATCTAACTTTAACCCTAAACTCATCCCCAAAGAAACCGATAATCCTTGTCCGAGAGAACCCGAAGCTACAGTTACACCTGGAGTCCTCCTATCAGGATGGCCCTGGAGAAGCGAGCCTAATTTTCTTAAAGTCCACAGATG
The DNA here is from genome assembly GCA_964609315.1 of uncultured Planctomycetia bacterium. GTDB lineage: Bacteria > Omnitrophota > Gorgyraeia > Duberdicusellales > Duberdicusellaceae > CAZSRG01. The sequence continues at coordinate 1,409 of CAZSRG010000059.1, read as the reverse complement.
CTTTTCCTCAAAATACCCGCACTCAGACAAAACAGCATACCAACAGGGGCAGGCATGGCCTTTTGAAAGATGAAACCTGTCTCTGCCAGGCCAATCCGGAAGTTCAGGCTTATGCCGCATGACATCAAAATAAAGACAGGTAAGAATCTCCACCGCAGACAAAGACCCTCCCGGATGCCCGCTGCCGGACAAAGAAAGCATTTTTATAATAAGCCTTCTCGTTTCCAACGCTTTCTCTTTCAAAAAGTTAATCTTTTTTCCCGGGCGCGGCATTTTTTATTCTCCCTAATTTTTCTTTAATCTCCTTATTATCAGGTTTCTTATCCAAAGCTTCCTGCCATACTTTCTCAGCTTTATCCTTTTCGCCTAACTGGTAATAAATATCTCCTAAATGCCCCAATATTTCAGGGTCACGCGTAAAGCTTACCGCTTTCTCAATATACTTTTCAGCTTTGCGAAAATCTTTCTTCTTGAAATACACCCAGCCTAAACTATCCAGGTATGCCGGAGAATCCGGTTCTATCTTTAAGGCATTCTTAATTAAGGCTTCCGCCTTTGTTAAGTTCACCCCCTCCTCCGCGTAAGTATAACCTAAAGCATTCATGGCTTCCGCGTTATCAGGAGAAATCTCCAGTATCTTTTTCCATTGTGAAACAGCTTCTTTACGCCGGCCTGTTTCATCATATATATACCCCAGCCAAAATCTCAGCTCAACTGCTTCAGGACGGACTGCTAAAGCTTTCTTATATATATCAACCGCCTGGGGAACATCACCGCCTTCCCATTTTAAGTTAGCTAAAGAGACAGCCACTTTGATATTCCCGGGATTTTCAGCATAAAGTTTTGAAAGCATCTCCTCATATACTTTATCAGAATCCGAACTCTTGCCCTGCTCAGAGTATAAAAGCATCAAGAGGAGATACGCGTCTACATCAACCGGGGTTTTATCTTTAAGAACCTTAAGAATACTGATAGCTTCATCATACTTTTTGATCTTGATATACTGAATAGCTATCTTAATCTGGAGATACCCGGACTTACTGTCAAAAGACAGCGCTTTCTGATATTCTTCCAGCGCCGCGTTGTAATTTCCGGAGTGTTCAAGAAAAAGCCCTTCCAAATAGAAAGAATAGGCGGGATTAATATCTTTCTTTATCTGATCTCCAATAGGAAATACAAGATGTGGACTAAGCAAAAAACAAGCTAAAGCAAAAAATATTTTGTTCATCTAAAGATTGTTACCCCTTAACCCAAATAATACAGTTAGCATTATTTGCCCGCCTGTGCCCGCAAGGGTGCTTGTGCCCGTGAGGATACCTGTGCCCGTGAGAGTATAAGGCACAGCATTTTCCCGATTAAATGAACTACCTCGCAGCAAGCTACGAGGTATCAAAAACTTTTCCAAAAAA
>CAZSRG010000058.1:0-8477 GCA_964609315.1 uncultured Planctomycetia bacterium | reverse complement strand
TCAATTCGGCTATAGACTTTTTCTTCGAAAAAGTCTAAGTCTCATTGATTAAACAGGATGCTGAGCCTTATACATCTTCTTTATCTTTAAAAGCTGAGGCCTTATCTTTAAACGGGTAAAGAACGGCACCCTGTCAATAAATACCACTCCGTTTATATGGTCTATCTCATGCTGTAAGATTACCGCTAAAACACCTTCAGCCTGTAAATCAATGCTCCGGCCTGAATCATCTAAGTAGTTTACCCACACCTGCCTGCTGCGCTTTACAGTTAACCCCAAACCCGGGAAACTCAAACATCCCTCATCAAAAAGAATCTTCCCCTTACTCTTAAGAATTTTAGGATTAATTATCTTATAGAGTTTCTCTTTTGTTTCAATAACAATAAGGGAGATATCCAATCCGGCCTGATTAGCGGCTAATCCCACTCCGTCTTTTCTCCTCATCATATAAACCATCTTGTCAAGATACTGACGGATATGAAAATCAATTCCTTTTACTTCCCGGCATTTCTTTTTCAATAAAGGGCTTCCGTAAAGCTGTAAAGAAAGTTTATTTTCTTTCATCAGTAAATCTCTTTAAAAAAGTTTGCTGTTCCTAAGGAGTTTCTTTGATACGGTTATTATCATCTAAGACAACCTTTTTAGGTTTAAAAGAAGCTGCTTCTTTGTCTTCAATTAAGCAGTAGGAAAGGATTATTACTTTATCTCCCGCAACCCCTAACCTTGCTGCCGGGCCGTTAAGGCAAACTTCTCCCGTCCGGCTGCCTTCGATGACATAAGTATAAAATCTCATTCCGTTATTTACATTTAAGACTTCTACTTTTTCACCCGGAAGAAGGCCGGCAGACCGGATAATATCCTTATCAATGGTAATACTGCCTTCATAATAAAGCTCAGTTTGAGTAACAACGGCATATGAAACTTTTGATTTAAGCATTTCACGCAGCATGTCCTTCTCCTATTATAATCACCAGATATAAATCTTAGGTGTTATTGTACATATACATAGCACCATCATTTCTTCTTTTTGATAGACTTGTAAACAAGGCGGGCAATCATCAATTCTTCGTTAGTAGGCACAACTAATATCTCAGGCATCTTTTTCAAAAACTTTCTTAACCCTGAAGTTATCTCTTTTATAAATCCGGGATTGTTTTCTCCAATACCGGCAGTAAAAACAACGGCATCCGCCCCGCCTAAAACTCCTAAATAAGAAGACACATATTTCTTTATCCGGTAAACAAACATTTTCAATGCTAACTTAGCCCGTTTATTGCCGGCGATGCTTTGAGACTTTATCTGCCTCACATCATTGCTTATACCGGAAATGCCTAAAAGGCCGCTTTCCTTATTCAGTAACTCATCAATTTCATCGATGCTTAAATTGAACTGCCTTGCCAGATAGAAAATAACAGCCGGGTCAATATCTCCGCAGCGGGTGCCCATAATCAGGCCTTCTAAAGGAGTAAATCCCATAGAAGTATCAACGCATTTCCCCCTATCTACTGCCGAGATGCTGCATCCGTTGCCCAAATGAACGGTAATAAGCTTTACTTTGTTTAGGGGTTTATGCAAAATACGGGCAGCCTTTTCAGCAACATACTGGTGAGATGTCCCATGAAAACCGTACCTCCGGATTTGGTTCTTGGTGTAAAACTTGTAGGGCAAAGCATATAAATAAGCGTATTCAGGCATTGTTTGATGGAAAGAAGTATCAAAAACAGCAACCTGTTTTATATGAGGAAGGATTTTCTGGCAGGCTAAAATGCCTTCTAAATTGGCCGGATTATGTAAAGGGGCTAATTTTATATCTTTCTTTATCTCAGATATAACCGATTTGTTTATTACTACCGGTTTTGTAAATTTTTCTCCTCCATGGACAACTCTGTGGCCTATGGCTGAAATCTTATCAATCTCAGTGCCTAACTTGTCAAAAACTATCCTTACTGCCTGATGGTGTGTTTTAATCTTAGAACCTGCTTCTCCTATCTTCTCTACAAGGCCTTTCTGCAAAAGGGAGAACGAAGGAAGGGCAAATAGCTTGTATTTTATAGAAGATGACCCGCAGTTTATGACTAAAATTCTCATTCTGCTATGCTTTCTTCTGCGCCCGGACAACCGTAATTGCCGCGCAGTCTACAATGTCTTCAACCGAACACCCCCGTGATAAGTCGTTGCAAGGCTGGTTGACGCCTAAAAGGACAGGTCCTAAAGCGCGGGCGTTTGCCAAACGCTGAGTCAGTTTGTAAGCAATGTTTCCGGCATCAAGGTTGGGAAAAATTAAGACGTTAGCTTTACCGGCAACAGGGCTTGAAGGAAGCTTCCTTTTAGCTACATCGCTGTCTAAAGCAGAATCCGCCTGAAGTTCTCCGTCAACTAAAAGAGTCGGCACTTTCTCCTGAGTAATCCGGGTTGCTTCTTTGACTTTATCTATCCACCTGCCTTGAGCAGACCCTTTTGTGGAAAAACTTAGAAAAGCCACTCTCGGGTCTATTCCTAAAACTTTCTTGGTAAAACGGGAGGACGATATGGCAATTGAACTCAACTGCTCAGCGGTAGGATAAGGAATAATTCCGCAGTCAGCATAAATAAAGACTCCTCTTGCCCCGTAATTACAGTCAGGGACACTCATAATAAAACAGCTTGATATCAAATTGAGTTCCGGGTCTAATTCTAAACAGCGCATTGCCGCCCTGGCAACAGCTGAGGTTGTATAACTGGCACCGGCTACAAACCCATCCATTCTCCCGGTCCGGACAGACATTGCCGCGTAATAAAGAGGATCTTCCATTAACTCCCTTACTTCTTCAAAACTGTAACGGTTAGGATACTTTTCATAATAGATATTGGCAAATTCTTCCTGCAATTCCGTTTCCATCTTATCCTGAGTAAGCAAAAAAGGAACAGCTATTCCTTCAGCTTTTATAATTTCATAGGCTTCTTTTACTCTTTCATCCTTGCAGTCGGGAAAAACTATTTTTTTGGGTTCTTTCTTAGCCTGTTTTTTTATTTCATCTATAATCCAGCTCATACCCCTCCCTCTTTATCTAATGATTCGTATTGTCAAAAGTTTAATAACCAATAACCAAGATAGAAAGAAAATCCAAAATCCCAATATTACCAATACTACCAAATAAACTCAAAATCCAAAAATAAGAAGAATCAATATCCCTCTCTTTTAGATTTGGGATTTGGAATTTGGGATTTATTTTGAATTTTGTAGTATTTGGATTTGGGGGTTATCATTTGGTAATCTTGGTGATTATTTCTTTTAAAAACAATTATTTCAAAGTCAAGTCCTCTTTGCTTTAAAAAAGCTTTGCATCAAATCAAGACTTTTATCTTCTAAGATTCCTGAAACTACATCCACTTGGTGGTTTAACCCGATTTTGTTTATGTCTATTACTGAGCCGAATGCTCCGGTCTTAGGCTCAGAAACTCCGAATAATACTCTGTCTATTCTCGATAAAACTATTGCATCAGCGCACATTAAACAAGGCTCAATTGTAACATAGAGAGAACATCCCTTCAACCATTTACTTTGTAAATAACTCTCCGCCTGAGTAATGGCTATCATTTCGGCATGAGCTGTGGAATCTTTGAGTTTCTCAACCTGGTTATAGGCTTTGGCAATAACTTTATTCTCATAAACTATAACACATCCTATAGGAATCTCATTCTCATCAAAAGCCCGTTCAGCTAAGGATAAAGCCTTGCCCATATAATAAACCCATTTTTCGTAATCAGGCAGGTTTTTGAGGGACATTCCTTTTAATACTTAAAGATATAACTTATTTAATGACTGAAAGCAAAGATTCAACTATTTTAGGGTCAAAATGTGTCCCGCTCTCTTTCTTTATTATTTCTAAAGCCTTTTTCTTTGAATAAGCCTTACGGTAAGAGCGGTCGGAAATCAAAGCTTGATAAACATCGGCCAAAGCTACAATTCTTGCGGATAAAGGTATTTCCTCCCCTTTCAGACCGTAAGGATACCCTTGACCGTCATAGCGCTCATGATGATGAAGCACTGCCGGCAAAGAACCTGAAAGAGCATGGATAGACTTTAAAATATCTGCCGCAATCAAAGGGTGTTTTTGCATTTCTTCCCTCTCCTTTGCCGTTAAATTGCCCTTTTTAGACAGGATCTCCTCCCTGATGCCAATCTTTCCTAAATCATGAAGGATTGCCGCGTGTTTTATATCTTCTATTTCCTTCCTGGAAAGATTCAGTTTTTTGGCTATCTTTTCAGCAAACAAAGCAGTCTCTTCTACATGGTGGCCGGTATATTTATCTTTGGCCTCAATTGTCCTGGCAAACCCGTAAATCATATCAATCAGGCCTTGGTTTACATTCTCATTGAGACGGACAAGCTTTGATTTCAAAATACTAAGGTTCTCCTCTTTACTTTTTAACTCTTCGCTTCTGTGGTAAACAAATATTCTGTCCTTCCTCTGCCTTGCTATTTTCAAGGCTGTATTAGATGCCTTGACCAGCAGAGAATAATTTTTTATTCCTTCTGTCGGATAAGAAGCTATGCCTATATTGACTAATAGCTTAAGGCTCTTAACTTTTATCTTAACCCTTAGCTTCCGAATAATGTTCTGCGCTTTTACAGCAAACTTTTCAGCTGACTTGGAATCTGTCTCCGGTAATATAAGATAAAACCTGCCTCCGCCAAAACGGCAGATTATATCGTCCTCTCTAACCTTAAGCTTTAAAAGACGGGCTAATTTAACAATAATCAAATCAGCGGATTTCTCTCCATAATCTTCATTAATCTTCCCAAAAGAGTCTATATCAATCAAAACTATAGATAAAGGAAGAATGTGCCGTTTAGCCCGTTTCAACTCTTCTTTAAGCCTCCTGATAAAATAACGGTAATTGTAGCTTCCGGTAAGAGGGTCTATTAATTCCCGGGAAGAAATCTCATCCTTTAAGCTCTTAACTTTCTCTTCCAAGTCCCGCATAGAATAAAGCTTGTTCCTATAGTTTTTAAAGAAATCAATGTAGGCCTTTATTTCTTTAAAAGTAAAAGGTTTTTTAATATAGAAAGTAGCCTCTCTGCTGATAAAAGAAAGAGATAGGCTAAGAAAAGGAGGGCTTGCTGTAAGAATTAAAGGGATGAATTCGTCTCTCTTTCTAATCCTCTGCATGCTTTTTTTCAAACTGCCTGTTCTCCCCGCGTTAGACAGGTCGGAATCAATGTCAAAAAGCACAAGCAAGGATTCTTTTCTTTTAAGAAATTTCTCCATAGCATAGAGAGAAGAAAATATCTTAAGAACCATATCCTGCCGAAAAAAGATATGTTTCAAGTCAGAGAAAGCTTTCTTATCTCTGGAGAATAAGATAATGTAATTCTTAGTATTCATATACACTATTTTATCCTAAAAATATAGTTTTAAAAGAAAAATCGGGAACGGACTATCTCATATAACCCGGCTGAGAATATCTTTTAAACTTCCATGTATTATTTTAGAAGAAGTTATATATCCTTTTGTATTGGGAGTAACTGCTTCTCCTTTTAGCCCTGAGAATACACCGCCGGCTTCTCTAATAATAGAAACAGCTCCGGCGAAATCCCAGGGTAAATCATGGAATTCCACCGCGAAATCAAGCTTGCCTTCAGCTATGTAAGTAAGCTGACGGACAGAAGACCCTAACATCCTGATATTAAAACAGTCAGCCGAAACTTTCCCTAAAGCTTTAAGCATAATTTCCGGTGAATAACGGATACTGGAATCAAACGAACCTGAAGCTTTCTTGATATCGCTGACTTCTGAAACATGTATGCTTTTACCGTTTTTGAACGCGCCCTTACTGTCTTGAGCCCAGTAGAGTTCTTTATCTTTAGGCATATAGACTACGCCTAAAATGAACCTGTCTTTATGCCACAATCCTATAGATACCCCAAAAATATCAATAGAGCGGATAAAGTTATGGGTCCCATCCAAAGGGTCAATAATCCACAAGTAACCATCCTCACTTTCTTTAGCGCTTCCTTCCTCAGCAAGTATTCCATGTGAAGGAAATCTTTTCAAGATAGCGGAAGTTATTGATTTTTCGGCTTCTTTATCTAAATTGGTAACTAAGTTCCTATCCCCTTTAGAAACAATCTCGGTTATGTTTCCGAAATTTGAATACAGAAAATCCCCGGCTTCAACCGCGGCCCGTTTAGCTGTTTCTATCATTTTTCTCCTGCCTTGTTTATCCCGTTAGAGAACAAAGTTCTCTAACGGGGTTTACCAAAAACAGATTACAGAAAACAGATGACTGAATACAGAAGACAGATTAACGCATTGTTAAATGGTTAAACTGTTAAATTGCCAAATATGCCCTCAGACACTCCGTAAGTGTTTGTAGGTTATTCTTACGGAGTGTAATTAGCGTTATTAGCGTTATTAGCGTTATTGACTTAGCGTAATTAGCGTTTCTGCCACTTGCCATTAAATACTGTACTTTACAAAGGTATTTCTGTCAAGCAGGAATCCGCTAAAACTTTTTTATCTGTTTAGGCCGGGACGGAGAGATTTTAGATATTTGAAATAATCAGAATCTGTAGTCAGGATTATCCGGGAATCTTTATTTAAACTTTCTGAATAGGCGTCCAGAGATTTCATGAAAACAAAAAACTCAGGGTTTTTGCTGTAGGCTCCGGCATATATTCCCGTCGCCTTTTTATCAGCTTTTCCTTTTATCTTTTGGGCATCCTTATAGGCTAAGGAAAGTATAGTCTTGAGTTCTTTGTTTGTTTGTCCTTCTATTTCCTCTTTCTTCCCCTTCCCTTCAGAACGATACTGTTCAGCCGCTCTCATGCGTTCAGAAACCATACGGTCATAGACTTTTCTCCGGACTTCTTCTACATAATTAACCCGCTTTATCCGAACATCCACCAAATCTATACCATACTGAGGGACTAATTCTTTAGCCTGTTTCAAAATGGCCTGGCGGAGTTTTTCCCTTCCTTTTTTTATTTTTTCTAAGGCCTCTTTTTCAACAAATCCTTTCTTGGAAATAATGTTCTCTTCCAAAAGCCGGTTAGATGAACGGACAATCTCTACCAGATTATGCGAAGTAACCAAATCCATAACCGCTGAGCCTATAATGTTATCTAATTTAGCATGGCCTCCCCTTTCATTATATACTGACTGGTAGAACCTAAGAGGATTGGAGATTTTCCAACGGGCAATGGTATCTACCCAAATATATTTTTTATCTTTAGTGGGAATTTCTGAAGGGTCGCCATCCCATTCCAAAAGCCGCTTGTCAAAGTAAGTAATTTTCTGGATAAAGGGTATCTTTAAATACAATCCGGCTTTCTTTTTAGCTGTCCCTATTGGTTTTCCAAACTGGGTAATCACCGCCTGTTCATACTCATTAACCACAAAGAAAGGGCTGCCGGAAAATATCAGCAATAAAGCTCCCATAACTAAAATAATAAGTCTGTTCTTACTACTCATTTTTATTCAAATTTAATAAAGGAAGAAGCCCCTTTTCTTTAGGATCAATGATATATACTCTTCCGGCTTTCTTAAAAATATCCTTCATTTTATCAATATACATCCTCTCTAAAGTAACGTCTTTCGCTTTTTCATAAGCTAAGAGGACTTCTTCAAACCGGACAGCGTCTCCCTGAGCCCTATTCACCGTTTCATTAGCGTAGCCTTCAGCTTCACTGACAATTTTCTTAGCTTCTCCCTTAGCTTTGGGTATCTGGCGGTTATAGATCTGCCAGGCCTGGTTTATCATCTTTTCTCTTTCCTGTTTCGCCTGGTTGACTTCATTAAAAGCCGGCTGGACAGGTTTTGGAGGATTAACATTCTGAAGCTTTAAAGTAACAATCTTTACCCCGCTTCCGTATAAATCTAAAAGGGACTGCATTTTCTTCTGAGCTAAAGTATTGATTTCCAGCCTTTTTTCAGTCAAGATCTCGTCAAAAGAATAATCACCTATTATCTTGCGGATAACTGATTCGCTTATATCTCTCAAAGTTTTCCTCTGGTCCCGGATATTAAAAAGATACTTAACCGGGTCATTTCTCTTAAACTGGACTATCCACTTTACTTCAAGAATGTTCAAGTCCCCGGTAAGCATTAACGATTCATCGTCATAATTCTTAGGAGAATAAATACTTTTTACACCGGGAACAAGTGTCCGGTAGCCGAACTCTTCGGTATCAATCCTGTCAACCGGGACTTTATTTACTTTTTCAAGTTTAAAGGGGAGTTTAAAATGAAGGCCAGGGCTGGTGACTCTCACAAATTTGCCGAACCTCCGCACTACACCTACTTCATTAGGGCCTACGGTATAAAACAAAGTGGGTATAACAGTAATTAGAAGAATTAGGACAATTACAGGAAGGATGGCTTTAAAAGAATTGCCTTTAAAAATCTTCTTACCTTTATATATTATATCTTCGGGTGTTACGTGTTCAAAATCCATAGCGGATTGATTGTAACATCAGTTAGATAATTGTCAAT